>CALXRJ010000156.1 GCA_944390615.1 uncultured Clostridia bacterium
GAACAACGGTACAGTCTCAAGCAGGAAAAACGCCAATGGCAAGTATCACTTGGTATAACATGTATTTATATGAAGATAGTAATTATACAGCAAACCCATATTATAAAAGTAGCAGTGTAAAAAGTAGCATGATAACAGGAAGTCAATGGGATACGATGTTAAATTATATCTTAACAGGATCAGATGCAGAAGATGTGAGAGCTGTAACTGGAAATCACGATGGAAGCAGAGCAAATACAGGACAATATGCTAATGACATCATGAATAATATCTTTGATTTAAGCTCAAATGTTCGTGAGTGGACCCAGGAGGCGTACTCAACTTCATACCGTGTCATTCGAGGAGCTTACTACGGTAATACTATAACTGAAAATGCATCTACTCGAGCTTATCAACCACCTACGTACAACACTTCTGTTTACCGGTTCCCGCCTAGCACTATATATCCAATAACCCTCTCTCAAAGAGCTATGGAAACATAGCTCTTTTATAACGCTTACCCCTTGAAAAATAAAAAGTTTTGCTATATAATAATAATTCAGAAAAAATATAAGGAGAAGCCAATGTTAGTAAATAAACAATTATCGCAAGAAATATACCAAGATGCAGGGGAAGAAAGAGTAATAAGAGCTAAAAGATATGTAACCCAAGGAAAAGTAAACATCATCAAAACAGACTATCAAAACCAAGACAATTTTAGTTTAACCTCCATTGTCAGTGGAAACTATGATGACTACCAAGTAGATATAGAAGTAAAAAAAGGCGAACTAGAAGTTGCTTCCTGTGAATGCCAAGACTATCTAAATTATTATAGTGCTTGTAAGCATATTGTAGCAACCCTTATGAAATTTGAACAAACCAAATTTTGGGATGATGAACCAACAGAAGCAAAAAACATTCCTGTGATGTACAATACTCCAAAAAATGACAGATTCAAATACAAAAGTTTTCACAATTTAATCAACACATTTTACAATGAAGAATTAAAAGAAATCAATGAAGATGAAACCGTAAAATTAGCAGAAAAAGACAAAATCAAAATAGAAACCAAGATAGATTATGACAAATTCTCCAATGTCATGAAACTAGAAATCAAAATAGGAAATAAAAGAATGTATAAAATTAAAGACTTACCAGAATTTTATACCAGAATGGCAAACCACGAATATTTTAAATATGGAGAAAAACTAGAATTTGTACATGACAGAGAAAATTTTGAAACAGAATCTCAACCACTACTAGACTTTATTTTAAGATATGCAGAAATTATGAAATATTCCAATTCCAATGATCGTTATGGCTATTATTATACATCTTCTATTAACAAAGCAGCTATCACATTAGGCGAAAATGTAATTGATGAGATTTTTGATTTATTAAAAGACAAAAAAGTTACTTTCAATTATGACTATACCAACACAAAAATGGAATTCATAGAATCCAACCCAAAAATTGAATTTGACCTAGCAAAAATCAATAAAAATGAACTAACCTTAAGACCTAATATTGACATTTTTAAACTAGCCATACTAAGTGGAAAAATCTACGACTATGTACTATATGCCAACAAATTATACAGATGTGACAAAGAATTTTCCAATTCCAGTTTAAAAGTAATCAAAGCATTTAGAGAAAATTACACAACAGAAATGGTACTTAGAAAAAAAGATTTAAAAGACTTTTATGCCATTGTTATGCCCAAAATAGAAGATACAGTAAAAATACAAGGAATGGAAGAAGAAGAAATCGAAGCATATCGTCCACAAAAATTAGTAGTCAAAGTATTTTTAGACTTTGACGAGAATAATTATCTAGTAGCAGATGTCAAATTTTGTTATGCAGAAGAAGAATTTAACCCACTAGATGAAACCATAAAAATCAAAGCCTTGCGAAACGAATTAGAAGAAAACAAAGATCTAAATCTATTCAAAAAATCAGGATTTATGTTAGATGTAAAAAATTTAAGATTTATCCTTCCCAATGACGAATTAATTTATCATTTTTTATCAGAGGATATCAATCTCTATATGCAAAAATTCGAAGTACTTGTTACAGACAATTTCAAAACAAAAGAAATTAGAGAACCAAAATTAGGGTCCATAGGGGTAAAAGTAGAAAACAATTTATTAAATATTGACTTAAGTAAACTAAACATTTCTCCAGAAGAAATCCAAGAAGTAATGGAAAAATATAAACTAAAGAAAAAATTCCATCGATTAAAAAATGGAAGCTTTTTAAATTTAACAGAAAATGAAGATGTAGAATTTTTAGAAAAGCTTTCTTCTGGAATGGATATCAACTACAAAGACATAAAAAACGAAACCATTCGCTTACCGATTAATCGAACCTTATATTTAAATGAATTACTTAAAAAATTCAAAAACACCAAAGCTACAAAAAACAGTGAATACAAGCAAATTGTAGAAGATTTAGAAAAAGACAATTTAGAGGAAAAAATAGAACTTCCTACAGGTATGCAAACATTTTTAAGAGACTACCAAAAAGTAGGGTATAGTTGGCTAAAAACACTAGAACACTATAAATTTGGTGGAATTCTAGCAGATGATATGGGATTAGGAAAAACCATTCAATTACTAGCTGTTATTTCCTCTTATATAGAAGAAAACAAAGAAAACAGAAAAACCAGTATTGTCATATCACCTAGTTCACTTGCCTTAAACTGGATGGGAGAAGCCAAAAAATTTGCCCCTCATTTAAAAGTAAGGGTAATTTCTGGAACAGCAAATGAAAGAAAAGAGCTTATAGCCAATTTACAAAACTATGACCTAATTATTACATCTTATGACCTATTAAAAAGAGATATTGAAAAATACAAAGAAATAGACTATACTTTCCAATATATCATAGCAGATGAAGCCCAATATCTAAAAAATAGTAACACCCAAAATGCCAAAGCCATCAAAGAACTAAAAGCAGAGACCAGATATGCTTTAACAGGAACACCAATCGAAAACTCCTTAGCAGAATTATGGTCTATATTTGACTATATTATGCCAGGGTATTTGTTCCCATATAAAAAATTTAAAACCCTATATGAAACACCAATTGTCAAAGACAATAATCAAGAAGCCATGGAAAAACTAAAAATGTTAATTGAACCATTTGTACTAAGAAGAACCAAAAAAGAAGTATTAACAGAACTTCCAGAAAAGACTATCACTGTTTTAAATAATACCATGGAAGGAGAACAAGAAAAAATCTACATGTCCTATTTAGCAAAAGCCAAACGAGAAGTAGCTGACCAAATCAAAGTAAATGGTTTCGAAAAAAGCCAAATTATGATTTTAGCAGCACTGACCAGACTAAGACAAATTTGTTGTCATCCAGGCCTTTTTATAGCAGATTATAAAGGAGAAAGTAGCAAACTTACACAATGTATGGAAATCATAGAAGATGCAGTAAAAGCGGGCCATAAAATACTTCTATTTTCCGGCTATACCTCTATGTTTGAAATTCTACAAAAAGAATTAGCCAAAAAAAATATCAACTATTTTAAATTGACTGGTAGTACAAAGGTAAGTGAAAGAATAACTTTAGTAAATGAGTTTAATACCAATCCAGATGTAAAAATTTTTCTCATTTCCCTAAAAGCTGGAGGAACAGGACTTAATAATACAGAAAAAGATATGGTAATACATTATGACCCTTGGTGGAATGCCTCTGCTGAGAACCAAGCAACCGACAGTGCCCATAAAAAAAAAAAAAAAAATCCAAACTAATTGACAATATGCTTTCTAC
>CALXRJ010000157.1 GCA_944390615.1 uncultured Clostridia bacterium
AATAGCTTATGAAAATATAGAAGCAGTAAAGAAAATGCTAGATGAAGTTCCAGAAAATAATGCCAATATACATGCTCTTAAAGAAATGCTTAACGAAGAATATCAGGAAGCAGAATACAAAAAATTATTAGAAACAAACAAAATTCATAAATTAGCTCATGAAAGAGATTATATAAATAAAACTAACAATGGAAAAGAAACTTATTATGGGCATATAATGGAGTAAACGCAAGGAAAATCTTGCGTTTTTTTTTTAAAAATAAAACATTTTTTACAAACCCAAAGCATTTATTAAAATAGAAGCTAAAAATAATTCACAATAAAATAAAAAAAAAACCATTGCCTAAAAAAAAAATACATGATACAATGCAAAAGAAAGAATAAAAATAGAGGAGAGATGATATGGAAGAAAAATGTGTAAACCAAAAAGTAGAAACAGAAACCAAAGAAATACTAAAAAAATATCCCAAAGAAAGAAATCAACTAATTGCCATACTAAATGATATACAAGAAAAATATGGCTATATCCCCAAACAAGCCCAAATGGTTATATCAAACGAACTATCCATTCCAATGGCAGAAATCTATGGTGTTATAACCTTTTACTCAAGATTTACTCTAGCCCCAAAAGGCAAATACAATATTTCCATTTGCCTAGGAACTGCATGTTATGTAAAAGGTTCACAAAAACTATTAGATCGAGCCAAAGAAAGACTAAAAATAGAGCCAGGAGAAGTTACCCCAGACGGAAAATTTTCCATTGATGATGTAAGATGTGTTGGAGCCTGTGGCTTAGCACCAGTATTTATGGTAAATGACGAAGTATATGGAAATGCAACCGTAAAAGAATTTGACGAAGTAATTGATAAATATATAAATGAATAAAAAGGAGGTAATCCATGAAAACAATTGAAGAAATCGAACAAATAAGAAGTGAAAAAAGAAAAGAACTAGACTTAAGAGTAAACACAGCAGCAGACGCAAGAGAAAAACACATATTAGTCTGTAGAGGAACAGGTTGTACCTCTTCCAAATCCCCAAAAATTATTGAAAACTTTCGAAAAATCATAGAAGAAAAAAATATTCCAAATGTAAGAGTCATCCAAACAGGATGTTTTGGTCTATGTGCCAAAGGACCAATTGTTATCATAAGGCCAGAAGAAACCTTTTATGCCCATGTAAAACCAGAAGATTGTGAAGAAATTATCCAATCTCATATAATAGAAGGAAAAAAAGTAGAAAGATTATTATGTAAAGATATCGATGGAACCATAGTCGATAAACTAGATGATTTAACCTTTTACAAAAAACAAAAAAGAATAGCCCTAAAAAATTGTGGTGTAATTGACCCAGAAAATATTGATGAATACATAGCATTTGATGGATATAAAGCCATTGAAAAAGTTTTAACAGAAATGTCCTCAGATGAAGTAATAGATGTCATCTCAAAATCAGGCTTAAGAGGTCGTGGAGGAGCAGGATTTCCAACCGGTAAAAAATGGAGTTTTGCCAAAGCCGAAGAAAATGAACAAAAATATATTGTATGTAATGCAGATGAAGGAGACCCAGGAGCCTTTATGGATAGAAGTATCCTAGAAGGAGACCCACACTGTGTACTAGAAGCAATGGCAATTGCAGGATTTGCCATTGGAGCTAATCAAGGGTATATCTATGTAAGAGCAGAATACCCAATTGCTGTACAAAGACTAAAAATAGCAATTAACCAAGCAAGAGAATATGGACTACTAGGGGACAATGTTCTAGGTACAGGATTTCAATTTGATATAGATATCAGACTTGGTGCTGGAGCCTTTGTTTGCGGCGAAGAAACAGCATTATTAGAATCCATTGAGGGAAAAAGAGGGCAACCAAGAGTAAAACCACCCTATCCTGCAAGTCGTGGATTATTTGGAAAACCAACTGTTATCAATAATGTAGAAACACTAGCCAATGTAACCAAAATTATATTAAATGGAGCTGATTGGTATGCCAGTATAGGAACTGAAAACTCAAAAGGAACCAAAGTATTTGCACTAGGTGGAAATGTAAATAATGTAGGTTTAGTGGAAGTTCCAATGGGAACCACACTTCGCGAAATCGTCTATGACATAGGGGGAGGAATTCCAAAAGGAAGAGAATTTAAAGCAGCCCAAACAGGAGGACCATCAGGAGGATGTATACCAGCAGAACATTTAGATACCCCAATTGATTATGAATCACTTGCAAGTATCGGATCAATGATGGGCTCTGGCGGACTTATTATTATGGATGATACCAAATGTATGGTATCTTTAGCAAAATTTTACTTAGACTTTACCGTAAAAGAAAGTTGTGGAAAATGTACGCCTTGTAGAATTGGAACCAAAAGAATGCTAGAAATATTAGAAAAACTATGTTCTGGTGAAGGAGAAGAATATGACATTTATCGCTTAGAAAAATTAGCAGTAAATATCAAAAAAGCAAGTGTATGTGGATTAGGCCAAACAGCACCAAACCCAGTTATTAGTACCTTAAAATATTTTAGAGAAGAATTTAGGGAACATGCTACTTTAAAAGAATGTAGAACTCATGAATGTAAAGCATTATCCAAAATTGAAATTGCCCCAGAAAAATGCAAAGGATGTGGACTATGCCAAAGAAATTGTCCAGTCGAAGCAATCGAAGGAAAAGAGAGAGAAAAAAGAGTTATTAATCAAGATAAGTGTATCAAATGTGGAACTTGCATCAACAGTTGTCCATTCCACGCAATTAGGTAATGGAAACATTGGGACCAAAAAGACTTAGGTCCCAATGGTGCCCAAAATAAAAGAAAGGAAATGTAAAATATGAAAGAAGAAAATGTTACATTAACAATAGATGGAGTAGAAATCAAAACCAAAAAAGGAACCACCATTTTACAAGCTGCAAAAGAAGCGGGAATTGATATTCCAACACTATGTTTTTTAAAAGACATCAATGAAGTAGGAGATTGCAGAATGTGTATCGTAGAAGTAGAAGGAAGAAAAGGTTTTGCCACATCTTGTATCCAAACTGTGGAAGAAGGAATGGTAGTTCACACCCATACACCAAATGTATTAGAAGCAAGACACGTTATTTTAGATTTAATCATATCCAATCATGCCAAAGATTGTTTAACTTGTACACGTTCTGGCAATTGTGAGTTACAAGCCTTAGCTGTAAAATTTAATATACAAAATGTAGAATTTCCTGGCGAAATGAAACAACATAAAGTAGATGACAAATCTCCAGCAATTGTGAGAGATTTCAATAAATGTATTTTATGTAGAAGATGTATTTCCACCTGTAAAAATGTACAAGAAATAGGGGCAATTGATTGTATAGAAAGAGGGTTTGAATCCTGCATTTCTACTACCTATGACCATAGTTTAAATGATGTTGATTGTACATTTTGTGGCCAATGTATAGAAGCTTGTCCAACAGGAGCCCTACATGAAAAAGAATCCATTAACGATGTTTGGGTAAAATTAAAAGACCCAGATACTTATGTAGTAGTGCAAACAGCACCAGCAGTAAGAGTAGCGTTAGGTGAAGAATTTGATATGCCAATTGGAACCAATGTAAAAGGAAAAATGGTAACAGCCTTAAAAAGAATTGGTTTTGACAAAGTATTTGATACCAATACAGGAGCAGACTTAACCATTATGGAAGAAGCAAACGAATTTGTGGAAAGATTACAAAATGGCGGAGTTCTTCCAATGATTACCTCTTGTAGTCCTGGTTGGGTACGTTTTGCAGAAAAAAATTATGGAGACTTGTTAGACCACTTATCTAGCTGTAAATCACCACACCAAATGTTTGGAGCAATTATAAAATCCTATTTTGCAGAAAAATATGGAATGGATCCAAAGAAAATTTGTACCGTATCGGTTATGCCATGTATTGCTAAAAAATACGAATGTAGTAGACCAGAGATGGAAGTAGATGGCTTAAGAGATGTAGATTATGTGATTACCACAAGAGAATTAGCCAGAATGATCA
>CALXRJ010000158.1 GCA_944390615.1 uncultured Clostridia bacterium
ATTGTTTTTCCATAGCTATATCCTATTATTGCTCTACTACACAAGTCTTCAACTGTTGCTAAATATGTCCATCCATAATTTTTTACATATATATATGTTATATCTGAAACTATTTTTTCCCTTAATCCAGTTGCTTCAAATTCTTGGTTTATTTTCCACCGGCCCATTTTATTATTGGATTCATAATAAATACTCTCCTTTATTCCAATTATCTATTTTATCCACTTCCATTAAGTACTCTATAACCTGTTTTTATATACCTCTAAAGCATTATTCAATACATCTGTCTCCAAATTAGTTTCTTCTTTTCATTCTCTTTTAGCAACATCCTTAAAACTTTCGTTTTCTAGTTTTTGGGTAAATTTTTTAATATAAGTTAACTCCTCTTCTTCTGCGATAATTTTTAAGCCCATGCCATCACCCAATAAAATCAGACATCTTCCCATAACTAGTTATATAAGCCTTTTTTTGTACTCTTGTTAAAGCAACATACAATAAACATCTTTCTGCAACCATATTTTCTTCTTTCGCTATGGGATCCACATTATTAATAGCACTTGCTAAAGGAATCACTCTATCATTACAAGCAACCACAAAAACATATTGAAATTCTAATCCTTTCACACGATGCATGGTAGCAATTCTCAAGCCTTCATAATTTCTGTCATCTGTTTTACTTCCTTTAATTTCATATACTCTCATGCCTTTTTCTGTAAAGGCAGAATTATAGTGTGATACATGTTTATTGGTTCTTGCTACAACACAAATATCTTTTATATCCACTCCACTTTCTGTCAATTTCTTAATTTCTTTTCTTAAATAATCAATTTCTTCATTTCCTTCTCTAAAATTTTGGACTATTGGTATATCTCCATGTGTCAAAGATTGACATTTATCGTAATTTTCTATTTCATTATCCAAATTGTCAAATGGAATATTTTTTAATAAGGCAAATGCATATTTTCTTGTTTCCTCTGTTGTTCTATAATTTAATCGAAGAACATTGCCTCTACCTCTCACCTGAATACCACACTTGGATAGAACTGCTTTTTTATTGTAAATTCTTTGATGTGCATCTCCCACAATAAACATATCATTTTGATGTTCTTCTCCAGCCATTAGTCGCAATAATTTATAGGCATTGGTACTAAAATCTTGTCCTTCATCAATAATAATGTTTTGATAAACTAGTTTCTTTTTATAATTTTTTAACACCATTCTACACTCAAACATGGCTGTATCAATATCTTTTATTTGTTCATCTTTTAAGATTCGTAAATATTCCTCCACTACATGCCATATTTTTAATTTGGTTGGGCGATCAATACGAATGCCTCTCCCTATTCTGGAAGCATTCATATAAGCTTGTAAAGACAATTCTTCTTGGCAGATAATAATTTTTACATATTCATCGCGAATAAAAGTATAATCGTAATTTATCTTTTCTCCTGATTCGTTAAGTGCTCTTTCCCATATTTCATCAATTTTCTCATTATCATAACTAATGGTATATTGATAGCCATTTAATTTTAGAAATTGAGCTACCCAGGCATCTAAATTGATTACTTCTATTTTTTTCATATCAGTTGCATTACATATTTTTCTTAAGTTTTCTTGAATATCTTTTGCAAGATTAGAAGAAAATGTTGTAAACAATATTTTCTTTTCTGGTTCTAGTTGTTTTACAAGTTGTTTCGCTCTATGAATTGCAACAACCGTTTTTCCAGTTCCAGCACTTCCTGTTACTCTGGCAGGTCCATTATAGTTTTTTTCGACTAATTTTCTTTGGGATGGGTGAAGAAAAATACGCCATTTCTCTAATGGTTCTGACATAATCTGTTCTAATTCCTCTTCCCCTTCTACTACTACAAAAGATTGTTTTGTATTATTATTTTGTAGTGCTTCTGCTAAATTCGTTGGAATTGGTTCATCTACTAGTTTTTGTAAATCATATAATTCTTTTACTTCTTGATAACTAAATCCATTAGCAAGCCATTCTAAATATTCATAGGTTTCTTTTGAAAATGAATTTTTTTGCTTATTAAATTCTTCTATATTTTTAATATTTTTTACTAACAATAATTGTTCATATGGTACGCCAATTTCTACTAACTCTGTATCACTATATGCTTTAAATAGATGATTATTTTCATCTATATCATTTTGTTTATCTGTTAATACATCAAAAACTTGTATAGAACCTAGTTCTTTATTGATTAAACATTTTTTTCTTTTGGCCCATTCATAAGCTTTATCTTGATAATCTACCCATAGAAGCAAATATACGCCTGTCTCTTTTTCTATTGCTAATATAACTTCATAGGAGTCATGTATTTTAGCAGAATATAGTTTTTCGTCTTGTGTGTTTTGCAATTTTTCGAAATGATGTTTCATTGCTGTGGGATTGTTTTTAAATTTATTAATAAAATCTGTAACTTTTACTTGTATTTGTCTTGGTAAAGTTGCAAATGAACTTAGGAAATTATCTGCAAATGCTACTGTCACTTTATCATCCATTTTTACTTACCTCCTCTTAATATTCTAATTGCATCTGTAATCGATTTTACGATACTGTAGCCATGATTTTTAAATGCTTTTTCACTATCTTTTATTTGTTTTTCTGTTAAATATACCATTTTTGGAGTAGACCATAATAACTCACATTCTCCAATAATAAAACCTTTTTCATATAATTCATAACCTACTTCATCTGGAATCGGAATTTTATTTTCAATACATTGCTTAACAAATTGGATAGCAGTTTCATCATAAATGTTATTTAATACTTCTTGCCATTTTTCATCCATGTTAGCAGGATATTTTTCAGCCTCATGCCAAACAATTTCTTGATGAGATAGCACATCATATACATTAGCATGAATACCAGTTGTTGTTAAACCATAAAAATAAGGGCTAAATTGCATTACATTATAAAAATTCCAAAAACCGTTCCATTCTTTTTCATAATGTTCATCTTTTATTGGTAAGTCGTCATGTAATTCAGCATAAACATAAGGTTGAGAAGGTTCTTTGGTTTTATAATGAATTCCTGCATAAATATTTAAGGCAGAATTAACATTTTTGGGAATCCAGGTGCCAAATATGGTATCTTCAAAATCTTTTGGATAGGTAACTTCTATACTTTTCATTAATTGAGAGATTTCTTCATTCCATAATGCATAAGCTGCCTGATCGGATTTTCTAGAAGTATCTAATAAAGACCATGAATAAGCTGTTGCATGATGTTTAAATATTTCTTCTGCATGGTTGGTTTCCAAATATTCTGCTAACAATTCTAAAGGAGAAACTTTAGATGGTTTTATTACATAATCTCCCTCTTTTAGCATTTTTTGATACATAATTGCTCCTGATGGCATTTTTTCTGGTAATAAGGTGTTTGTCATATAATTTCCTTGTGATTTAAATTTGTCTTGCACATCTTTAAAGGTTAAAGACCAAACTCTATATTTACCAGATTGACGAATTGCTTCACGCTTTAAAGTATCATCAGCTGTTTTATTTTTATGAAATGTGAAACCATCTGTAAAAATAGCAATTGGTAATTGATTTTCGCAACCTTTTCTTGGCCACATAATAAAATCTGGCTGGCAGGTTACACTTACATTTTGTTCTTTACCTAAACGAACTTGTGGCTCTATTTCCCATCTACAATTGCCAATCTTTAATATGTATCCTTCTTTGTTGTTGACAAAATCTTTATGGATGGTTAATTCCCTTTTGTCTGATTTTAATAAAGAAAGTGCTTCTATAAACATCATTTCTAATTCACTATCTGCCAAACTATTGACTGGAATATTATTGATACTATTGATAACTTGTAAATTATCTTTTCCACTTACAATTTGTCTAAACATATTTAGTGCTGCAATTCTTGAAATAGAACCAATATTTCTACTTTGTCTATAGCCATATAAACAATGATAACATCCATCTTTTTGTAAATCATCTTTACAAGAACAATTTTCCATGACATGGATGGATTTTTGAAAAACATCTATTAAAAAGTTATCATTTTGTAATAATTGTTTTAAATAGCCAGTCCCTCCTGGAACAGAATCATAAATAACCAGATATTGTTTTCTATATTCTGAACCTTGTACGGGAGCCTCACATACACAAGTTTTTAAATGATCTACATTTCCAAAATATTCTTTCATGCCAAGCATAAATGCCGCTTCAAAAGATTCTACTTTCACTTTTGTGGTATCTAATGTAGTAGAGGGAAGCAATAATCTTAAAGCTTCTGTTTGTAATTCTCTATATAAAAATAAACAATCTTCATAATCATCAGCATGATATGCTGTTGATTTTGCTTTACAAGAATAGGTATGTTCTCCTTTTCCTTCTTTTGCTTGAATTTTGCCACAATATTTACAAATTCTAAATCCCTTTCTGATACTTTCTACACCAGAAATATAAAATTTTTCTCCACTTAAATTAGATTCTCCAAAATTAATTTCTCGGATAGTCGCCTTTTTAATATATTCAAATCCAAAAGGAAATTCATTGTTATCCATTCTATAGGCTTTTTGTATATCTTCCTCTTCTTTTACATCTACTAATAATTGTTTGTTATAAAAGGTTACTTTTCTATCATCACTTTCATCATCTATTTTACTTTGATTATAATCCATATTGGAATAAACCATTTGTGCCTTAAGCATAGATCTTACTTGTCCCTTATCAGCCCAACCTGGTGTTCCACATTGTGGACAACAGGATGTATGCTTTCCTTCTACCTCGATTTCTGCATGGGAACAATTGGGACATAATCTCCAGGCTGTTATATGAGCAGATACTAAATCTACTTGATCAATTGTTAATTTTCTTCCACTAGCATAAAAATTATTTAGAGGAGCAAATTCACTAATAGCAGTAGAGGAAGGTCGATTAAATTCATAAACTACATGATTATATTTTTTCTTTTGGGTATCAAAATTTGGTTTTTCATCCTTTTTTCTTAAAATTGCTTTTAAGGTTATCCCATCTTCTGGAAAAGCGTAATTTGGTAATAAACCTTCATCTGATAAAAAATTAAATACATTTTTCCTGGTCATGTTTTTAACAACTTGTCCTAATGCTTTTTTTTCTGCATCTAATTCTTTTTTTTCTTCCTCATAGGAGGAATCATATGGCATACTTTTAATTTTTTCAATCTGTATGGTTAAATCTTTAATATTATCTGTAATGGAATTTTTTTGTTTTTTTAATGTTTCAAAATTTTCAAATATTTTTAAATACATAGGACTATTTTCCAAACCTGTCCCTTTTGCAAATAAATAGATTTCTCCTTTGGTAACATCAGAGATTTCAGGAAATAGCTTAAAGAAATTAGTTAAAAGTTTTGATAATCTTTCTTGCGTATATTTCAAAAAATTATACGGAAAAATTGCTGTATCTTTTGAATCCAACTTGTTTAAGCATGTTCTTATTGTTTTTGGAATTGCATTTTCTGCTATTCCACTTTTAACCCAATTATCAAAACAAAAAGCAACAAATTGTCTTTCTAAAACCGCAGAGGCATCTAAGAAAATTTTAGGGGTATCTACTTCTCCTTCTATCATTTCTAAAGGACTTGCATAAAAATATAAATCATGAGGTCTAGCATTTGCAACTGTAATGATTAAAGCATTTCCATCTTTTCTTCCTGCACGTCCTACTCTTTGTAAATATTTTGATTGAGCAGGTGGCATACTGCAAAGTATAACAGATGATAAATCTCCTATGTCAATTCCCATTTCTAAGGTTGGGGTACAAGATAATAGATTCGTATCCCATGGTTTTTGTTCTTCTTTTGTATGTTTGAATATTTTTTCTACCTCTTCTCTTTTGCTTCTATCTAATAACCCAGTATGTTCTTCTGCAATAATTCTTTTAATATCTCCATTACAATATAGATTATGGTAATAATCTAACGCTAAGTTTGCTTCTTTTTCTAAGTTGCCATAACAATGATTAGAAGGACATAATAAATCATCAGCTAATTTACTATTTTCTATACTAAAGGAATAATATTGTCCACATTTTTTACATTTATAAATTTGTATTTTATTAGATATGGTAACCATTTTGGTATTTATTCCATAAATCCATGTATTTTCATTTGGCTTTTTTTCTAAGAGTACTGCTTGATTTTTTAATGCATCTATCATCGTTTCAAAAATGGTTTGTATGATATCTTCTCCCCAGATACCATCTGGTAAAATAGCTTGTATCGCTTTTTTATAACTAGATGTTTCATTGGTTATATGACACAAATTTTTATACTTATTTTTTTCTGGTATTCCTGTTTGTTTATATAAAAATTCTGGTGTATTTCTAGATGAATTTTTTCCTGGCATCCAACTTCTAAAGGAATTGGATAATAAATAATCAGAACAACCATTTTCTATATAATAATCATATGCTGAATCACAAAATGCTCCATTATATTTTAATTGATTTAAAGTAGATAAAATCATTTTTTCATAATAGGCATTATCTATTGTTTTACCAAATTCATTATAAATTTTTTCATGGATCATCTTAGCTGCAATCTTTATTTTATCATTTTGAAAAGATAGAATAGAACTATATGTTTTTTCTAAAGTTCTTCCAATTCTTGCTGTTAAACCATATTCTAATAAAATTTCATATTTTAGTCGATTGTCTATATATTCTATTAATGTATTGGTTTGTGGATTTTGTGGTAATTTTCCGTTTTCTTTCATTTCTTCATAAGAGTCCATCCATGTTAAATTTGGTGGAATAAATAAAGAAACATATTCTTCTTTGGTTAATTTTGATTTCCAATAATGGATAAATTCATTTTGGAAATCATACAAACTCATCTCCTTTTCTTTTTCCTCAACAAATTTTTGAATAGCACTTCTTAAAGAAAATTTCCAGGTCCTTGAATTAAAAAATCCTGCTCGATGTGCTGCATCTTGTACATTATCTGAAAAAGTTAATGTTTTTTTATCATCATTAAATTTAGAAGAAAACATTTGTGAAACAGTTGCACTAATTGCCGTTGCACTTCTTAAACCTAATAAGGATAAACTGGATGAACTCTTACAATGAGGGCAAACATAATGTTTATGATTTCCTCTTGTTTTGATTTCTTTTGGTAGAATAATTGGAAAACTATTGCTACCACATGCAGAACATATATGGCTCTCTCCTTCTCCTAAATCAACTTGTAAACACGCTGGACACACAAAGCCTTTATAAAAATCATCTGGTGCATTTTCATGTTTTTCTGGATAAATAAATAGGATATTATCGTCATAATTAAAGAATTCATTATAAAAGGCATCTAAATCTCTTATTTTAATATTTTGTTTTGCATCAATTATACTAGCCCACCCAGTAAATCCACAATCTCTACAATTGATAACAGGAAGATACCTAGAAGCTTGTTCTTTGTTTAAATCAGTAGCTAAAGCATATTCTATCTTTGTATCACTTACTTTTCCTACTACTCTTCTTAATTCTCTTATCCACAATTGAACACTAACGGTTAAAAATGGTCTTATTTGGTTTCCTTCTTTTTTTCTTGCATAGGAAATGAGAGCAAATAATGTATCTATAGCAAATTCATTTTCTGTTATTTGTGTTAAAAATGGATAGGAATTTTTCAATTCCTGGATGATAAAAGAATTTTGAACATATCTATTTTTCATGAAAGAAAGCATAGAAATGGTAAAATTATGTCTCAATAACCTTTTTCCTAACTCCACTTTTCCTTTTTCAGAAAATACTATATTTTCATCAAAACTTTCAAACCATGCTTTTACAGACAATTTTATAAAATCCTCAAAATTATCTTTTTGGTATGCTTCGTAAATAGCATTTATTTCATCATTAGTAGGAACTTTAAATTCAGAAATTTCCTCTTTGAAAAATTCTTCTGGTTGCAGTCTATCTTCTGTAATAATGGCATCTTCTTCAAATTTTTCTCCAAAAATTTCACTGGCATAATTTAAAATATTAGAAATGTTCTCTTTATTTCCAATAGTAGCAGATGTTCCTACTGAGCAAATATAATCTTTAGGTGTTGAAAGTCTAGCTTTTAATCTTCTTAATAAACAAGCTAAATCGGTTCCTTGTGCTCCATCAAATGTATGTAATTCATCTACCATAATATATTTTAATGTTTCTGCTTTATTTTCTTTCCATAAAGAAGCATCTTTTGGTCTAACTAAAAGGTAATCTAACATTTTATAATTGGTTAATAAAATATCTGGTGGATTGGAAAGTAATGTTTCATGATCTGTAATGACAGTCTCCTTTCCCATAACCATAGAGGACTTACCTTGTTCTTCTCCCCCTACATACATACCTACTGTAATATTTCCTTTTAATTTTGGATTCTGATAGATTTCTTTTGCCATACGTCTTGCTTGGTCTGTAGCTAGTGCATTCATAGGATAGATGATTAATACTTTTATCCCTTTGGTTCCTCTATTTTTATAACAATATTCTAATGCCGGATACATAAAACATTCTGTTTTACCAGAACCTGTTCCTGTTGCAATAATGGTTGCTTTAGGTTCTGGTATGGCTAATCTTTGAAAAGCTTTACTTTGGTGTAAATACGGTTGATAGCTTAATTTTATTCCTTCAAAATCAGTTTCTATATGAGATGTTCTAAATGGCATTTTAACTGAAATATAAGGTTCATGATATACGGAATCTTTGGTTTTTAGTAATTGATCTAAGGTTCCTTTAAAACAACGATTTGTCATGGGAAATGTTGCTTCAATATAATCCTTTAATCCTTTTTTTAGTTGTCTTGAAAGTATTGATGGTAACATTTATTTTTCCTCACTTTCTTCTACCAATTTTTAGCTACTGTTATAGGTGTATTTATTTTTTATTGAGACAGTATTTTTTTGTAAAAAATTCCCATGCTGTTTTATAATCTTCTATGCGGTCACATTTATCAAAAGGTGCTACATATTCTATCGTTCTTTCTATAGGTCCTCCTGGCATGGTATCATCTGTAATCGTACGATAAAATTTTTCACCAGGCTTTGCCTCTTTTATTTGCTCAAATTCTGCTCTTTTATAGGTCAAATCTCCCCTATTTTTAGCTGAAAATACAATTCTTCCGTTCGCATCATACCAAGTATCATTTTCATAAGACTGTAAAATATAAAATTGAATCTGATAAGCTGTCATTAAATCTTTTAACGTCATTCCAAGTGCTAACGCTGATAATACGTCAATTTCTACTAATGCTTGTCTTCTTTCATAATCGGTTCTCAATGGTGTGTTCCAATCCCATTTTTCTTTTAAATTTTTAAATTTGTTTGGATTTAGTCTATTGTCAACTTTTGACCACTCATATTTTTTGGTATTTTTCGAAATCCAATCTTGATACAATTCCGCATAATTTTGTGTTAAACAATTTAATAGGATTGTTCTGCTTATAATTTCATCATCATATTTTGAATTCGTAATTGGCAGAGCAGATGCACAATTAAAATTCATATTACTTTTTCCTGTTGTTTTGATTAAAAAATCAAAAGGAATAGATGACCATAATCCAGCAGATAGTAACATATCATGTGTATTTCGAAAAGCAAAGGATATTAATCCATTAATATGCATTGCATTTTTAGCTGCAATGGTATTAACTAAAGTTCTTTCTCCTCCTTGGCCTAACATTTTTCTGGTAATAATTCTATAACATTCATTTACTTTTGTATACCAGGTGGTGTTTGAAATATTGTTATAAAATTTTTCAGGATCTGATTTTGGAAAATAATTACATCTCTGTATATATTTTTCATCAATAGCCGTTAAATCTATGTTATCATAATCTGAATTTAAATTGCATTCTCTCCTAGATGTTTTATACAAAGGATTCGCAATCCAAATATGTGGTCCTGACATAATGGTTTCTTGGATGTTTTTTTTTTTTTTTTCTCTTCTTTGGATGTCATTTGATTTTTGTGCATTTACTTCATGCCACATTTCACTAACAGTTATATTTTTTTCTTCACTTCCTATTGTTTTTTTATGTTTTGCAAAACAAAATAAAATATCTAAAATTTCAGTTTGGTGAATAACCGGTAATTTAGCTTCTTTCCAGTTTTTGCTTCCATCAAATAATTTAGCAAATAAAATCAACTGATTTTTTCCAATGGGAATAATTCTATTTTTATGTCCTTTTGTATTCCAATTGCCATTCTTATCTTTAATACCAGGAACTTCTGCTTCTCCTGTTTCATCTGCATAACATTGGGTGATACAATCTACGGAAAACAAATCATTTATGGAATCAAAAGATGGTGTTTCTTTTTTTTCTCCATAAATATTTAAACTA
This sequence comes from uncultured Clostridia bacterium, assembly GCA_944390615.1. Lineage (GTDB taxonomy): Bacteria > Bacillota > Clostridia > TANB77 > CAG-508 > CAG-269. The sequence goes on from CALXRJ010000158.1 coordinate 10,337, forward strand.
AATTTTTTACTATGATGAACATCTGCAAATAAATGTAATTCATTGATAAATTGAAAGTGTTTTCTTAATCTTGTATATAATTCTTCTCTAAGAATGGTTCCATTTGGATCATCATAGATTCCTTCTGGATGGACAAAAGCTTCTACTCCCTTGGTTTTAGAAAGATACCATGCTTGTGGTAAAAAACATTTAAATAAATCTGTTTGCTGTCCTTTTAGCAATGGATAATTTTGTTCTGCATTTAAAAAGTTTTGTTGCCCTGCTATATTGGAAAATTCATGATAATACATTTTTTTAATGGAATCCTGCTTTAATACTTGATTCCTGTATTCTACTAATTGAGAGGCATTTAACTTTTTAACAGCAATTAAAGGGTTATTATCAGAAAGGACCCCTTGCTCTTCCCACTCTAATTTTACCCAAGGTGGATTTCCTATCATTAAATCAAATCCGCCTTTTTCTTCAAATAAATCTGCAAATTCTAGTTCCCAATGCATAAAATGGTTTTCATTTGCAATGTTTCTAACAAGTGCTAAACGTTCTTCTGTTTCACATAATTTATCCAAATTTACTTGCCCTAAATCTTCATATTTTTCTTGTATTTCTTTTGCTATTGAACCGATCGCTGTATCAAATAAGGAAGTTTGATAAACAGTTTGTCCATTATCTAATATGTTAAATTTTCCTTCATGCCCTTCTTGTTTTACAGACATAATACCACCTTCTAGAATTAAAGACATATCATAGATATATTCACTTCTGGATGGTAAAAGTTCTGCTTTATCAATCGGCCAAAACCATAGAGAACACCAATAATCCATGGCAAATTTTAATCTTGCATATGGTCCTGCATTTTCCATTTTTTCTGATTTATATAAATTTCTATAAATCATATCTTTTTGCCTGATGGTAGTATGAGAATCTTCTCTTTCATCTTCATGTCCATATACAGATAATTTGTCTGTTGTTTTGGCTTTAATTTCTTTTCTAAGTTCTACTTGTTTATCCCATAATTTGTCAATCACAGAAGAAATTCTTAATAAAGATTCAATTTCATCTGGGGTATAGGGTTTTATAAATTCTTTGTTCCAATTTTTCATATAAGTGATATGCTCTTTTTCTAATTCTTTGATAATTCTGTCTTTATAAGAACACATACCTGGATCACCAGTTAAAAAATGATAAATTTGTCTTTTGGCATTTTTTGTTTTTTGGGTATTTCTTTTCATACCAGGATCAAGTCTCTTGGGTGGTTTGTTATACCATTGCAGATAACTATTGGTAGCAGCTAATTGTTCTGTATTATATACTTGTCTTCTTGCCCCAATTAAAGAATTTCCATTTACAATTTGCGTACCAAACCATGGTACATAGCCACCTTTACAAATGGTATTAAGCCATAAAGATACTTCTGCCAATTCCACTGCTGTAGGATTTAAATCTACACCATAAATATTTCTACTAGCAATATACATTTTAACTTTCTGAACTTGATCATATCTTTCTTCATAGGGAATGATTTCTCCTAATTCTTCTTGTTTTTTATTAATGTAACTTTCTGCTAATTGATTAATTGCTTCATTCAAGAAGGCAGCACTTCCCATAGCAGGTTCACATATGGTTAAATTTAATATTTCATCTGCACTCTTTCCTTCTAATAATTCTTGTAAAGCATATTTGACAAGACATTTTGTTAAAACTTCTGGCGTATAATAAGAAGCTGATTTTTCTCTTTCTCTTCCAGCTAACCTGTAAATAAAGGTTCCTTTTTCATATTTACGCGGTTTTCCTTTATTGGCACCACTTTCATATCTTACTCTTTCTTCTTCTGTATACTGATCTAATTCTGCCTCAGAAATGAAATAACCAACTTCTAATTCATCAAAATTATCTTTTGCTCTTTTTACTTCATATAAAATATGTTCAGCAATAAAACCTCTATAGGATAATAAGGCTTCATAAACAGAACCTAGTTGGTTTATACCAAGATTGGAATAAGATATTCTCCCTTTTCCTGTTTTATCACTTCTTGCAATACTCATGAGTCTGATAATTTTTATCATAACACAATTGCGAAGTTTTATATGACTAATTAAATTCGTTAATTTTGGATCAAATATATGGGCTTTTAGTGGTTCTATAATAAAAGCATCGTGAATGGAGTCCATTTTTTCTGCTTCAATGAGTTGTTCTTGATTTTCGGGATAGCCATGATAAATAATATGAAATAATTTATTTATACTATCTCCTAAATAATAGCCATTGTCTACTTCTTCGTTATCTTCTTTTATTTCATCAACTACATCTCGAAGTGTTTCTAATGAATACCCAGTTACATAGGAAATGTCTTTCATAGGAGCATATCCTAATTCTGGTCTGGCTTCTATAAATAAAACAAATAACATTCTATACATATAACGCAAACATTGCATCGTAAGTTCTGCTGCATCAATTGGATTTTCTTTAAAATCTCGCTGTTCCTGATTTTTAAAATAATAGATTACTTCATTTCCTAATAATTCTATACATTCTCTTAAAGCATATTTTAAATCTTGTGAAATACCTGCTGCATGTTTGTTGGAATTTTCATTTAATTCATCTAAAAGAGATTTCCCTTCCTTAGGACATAAAGAATCCTTGTGCAATAAAACAGCCATTGCTTGTAAGCAAGACTCTTCTCTCCTGGCAAATATTTCTTTTAAATCAAATCCTAAGTATCTCTTTTCATTCCATTTGTTCCTGTCCATTAATGCTATTCCATTTATGCCAATTACGATGATCCATCTAGGAGGATTATCATTGTCAAAAAATGATTTTGTCACTAAGTCTTCACAATTAAAATCTGTATTGCTATAGGTTTCTCCCCCTTCTTCTTCTATCTTACCGTCAAATATATTTCCATATAATACATCTTCATCATCTTCTTTATTTTGAGATAATAAAATCCAAAGTAAAGGATTTCCTGCCTCTGTTTTTATTTCTTTATATACCGGAACTTGAATGCCTTGATTCATTTTCTCTATAAAAGGCTCTGCTTTGTCATAACCTAAAGATTCTAAATATTTGTCTGCCATTTCTTTTATAATCCATAAAATACTCTGATTACTTCTTGTTCTCAAATATTTTTCATGTGCTGTATAATAGGATTTTGCATTTTCTTTTAATAAGGACCACGGTGTTTTTGTATTTTTACTTGCTCTAGCAGCATCTCTCCACTCTGAAATAGTGGCAGAAGCATTTTCTTCAAAAATGGAAGAAAAATAGTGATTGGTATAATATTCATTATAATTGTTAATTCCTGTATATATTTTTGCCATTTTAAATTTCATTCCTTTCCTTTTTTGTTTCCACTCTCACATCGCTATGAAATAAAATTCTTACAAGCTACACTTCCATCAATACTGCTATAACTTTTATAAAGGGTTGATTTTTTGCTTGAATACTATCTTCATACCATTGCCAATAATGATGAAATACTTCTTCTATTTTGTTTTTTTGTAATTGCTTTGTTCTACTTAATTGTTCTTCAAAAAGACTTAATTGGTGATAATTTAAATGTTTTTGTTTTAAATTTTCTATCTTTTCTGAATAAGTTAATGCTTCTGTTGCCATTTTATCATCATATTTTTGATAAATATCAGATAATATGTTTTTTACTTTGTCTATAGCCTTGTTCATATTATCTTGTGCCATTTTTAAATGCTCTTCGCGGATGATATTTTCATTAGGGATTACTTTATCTCCTAATTTTGTTTTTTCTAATAAATCTTTTATCGATAAAATATCGATTATTTCATTATCTTGGATCTTAATGCCATACCATTCATCTATAACTGGTGTAGAACGCCTATTAAAAATAGAACCTGAAATAATATAGAGAATGGATTGCTTAGAATCTGCGGATCGAAATCCTAGTACAGGTGCTTCTCCTCGTCCAAATAGTAATTTTGATTTATCATTTATCCAATGATAGATTGGATGTAACCCCCATAAAAATTGTGTTTGAGGCCATGCTTCTTCTGATAAATCATTTTGCATACATCGTTTCATCTCATCCATAATAAATTCTTTATTGGGACTTAATTTTAATTTATTTCCTGCCAGAAATACTTCATCTGGTATTTGGGCTTTTAATCTTCTTTTCATTTCATCTGTTAATTCAATTTCTACACTATCTGCAATTTCTAATTCATTTGCTATATGTTCCGATTTTTCATTGAATACAGATATAGCTTGTAATAAATATTCTTTATCTGTATATAAAGTAATGTCATTAACTGTTTCACACGGTGTATTTTCTTTTTCATCTGTTTGCATCAGTAATTCAAAAGGATCAAACTCTTCTGAAGTAGTTTCTAATTGTTTTTCAAATTCTTCACTTGAAACATTATTTTCCATTACATTGGCAACTTCTTGTTCTTCTTCTGCTACATTAAATTTTCCCATTAATAAGGTTGGATCTCCTATATTTTTATAAGCTTGCTCTTCTTTTTGAATGAGAACTTCCATAATTCTGGCATCACCTTTTATTTTTTCATTTGTACTTTGAATTAAAAAGTATCTAATATCTGGTTTTTCTTTTTGACCATATCGATCAATTCTTCCATTTCTTTGTTGAAATACCATTAGTGACCATGGTATATCAAAATGAATTAATCTATGACTTAGGTAATGTAAATTAATTCCTTCTGAAGCAACATCAGAAGCTACTAATATTCTTATCTTGGATTCTTCTCTGCCAAAATCTTCTACGATTTTTTGTTGCTCTAAATCTGACATGCCTCCATGCATTTCTTGTATTTGCTCTTCATCCATGAGTAAGTCTTTTTTTAAATTTTTGGAAAGCCATTTCATGGTTTCAATTCTTTCTGTAAAAATAACGATTCTATCATTTTTAGCCTTTTCCCAATGATAGTCTTTCCTGTTTAGTAAATCTAATAATTGCTGATATCTAGAAAAAGATTTAGCATCTATTTGTTCTAAAAGATTTTTGAATTGTTTTAATGTGTGAATATCTTTAAAGTTGTCCTTTCCATACTTGTTTGCCAGTTTTTTTATTCTTTCTTCTATACTTTTGATACAAGCTGCTGGAGAAGAGAATAAAGCTTTTTCTAGATTGGTTTTAAAGAGTTGTCCAGTTATTTTTTTATGCTCTTGATCCATTTCTAGTTTCATATTAACAAAATAGGTATATACTGTTTCTTCTAGATTGGTTGCTTTGCATTTTTCGATATTTACTTCTCTTTCTTGAAAAGTTGTCATTAGTTGATTTTTTACATCTTTTTTAAATCTTCTTACACATAATCCTTTGATATCTTCTTTGGTATAATCATGCGGATTTGCTATTGCTGTTGGATCAAGCATATTCATTAAAGAAGCAAAACTTTCTGCTTTTCCATCATGTGGAGTCGCCGAAAGTAAAATTAAGGTATCACTTTTTTGGGCTAAAAGTTGAGCAAGTTTTGATCTTTGTGCTTGTTTCATTCCTCTGTCTGCTACATTATGTGCCTCATCTATTACAATAATATCCCAATAAGCATTTTCAAGATGTGTTCTATATTCTACATCTCTTTTTAAGGTATCAATTGAAATAATGGTTTTATCATAATAGAAAAATGGATTATAGTTTGATGGTAATGCATTTCTTATTTTTTGAATTTTATGGGAATCTAAACGAATTAAAGGTATGGAAAATCGATTCCACATTTCTTTTTGAAATTGTACCATCATACTTTTTACTGTTACAACAAGAATTCTTTTTCCTTTTCCTCTCATGATTAATTCAGACATTAAAATACCTGCCTCTAGCGTTTTTCCTAATCCAACACTATCTGCAATTAAAATTCTTTGTCTATGATTTTTTAAACTCATGGCTGTTGGAACTAATTGGAAATCCATTAAATCCATGGCAGCTTTATGTCCTATATGAATTTTGGAATCAGTTGGTATTTTTTGTCTTAAATTACTCTCTATATATAATTTTGATTTTTTGAAAAAGGATGAAGAATCTGGCACCAATTTTGTATTGGTTGGATCTATGATGGTAATATCATCTTCTAAATCCTCTAAAAACACGCATTCTTTATCTTTTACTAAAGGGGATATTCCAATACAATAAATTGATTTGTTGCCAAAACTGTTTTTATCTATTTTTTTGATCATCCATTCTTCATCACGAACTAATATTCTTAATCCTGGTGCTAATTTTTCTGCTAATTTTTCCATATTTTTTGTTTCTCCATCTTTTTTATCTTATCTTTATGTTATATCATAAAAACCTTAATTTAACAATAATATTTGGAAAATTCGCAGGGAAATTTAATCCAATTACAAAAATACAGGTTAGAAGTTTGACTTCTAACCTGATAGTATGGTGCCGACTTACTTCTTTTTTCTTTTGATTACCCAATAAAACATTGC
>CALXRJ010000159.1 GCA_944390615.1 uncultured Clostridia bacterium
AGAGGAGGAATAAAATGGAGAATATAACGACTCTATTAATTAGTCTATCAGCATTAATAACAGCAGTTGTAGCACTTATAAATAACATAATAAAATCAAAAAAAGAAATAGAAGAAACATTGCCAAAAAAAATAAAAAATCAATGTAGTGTTGATATTGAAATAACAAATAGACTAGAAGAAGTGAAAGAGTACTTAAAAGCAGATAGAGTGCAAATTTATGATTTTCATAATCGGACGGGCATTACGCAAATGGGCGTAGTGCTCTTAAAACGTCTTGCTCATTTGAAGTTGTGCGTAGTGGCATAAAAGGACATCAAAAAGAACTTCAATCAGTTCCACTTAGTTGCATACCGCACTTTGTTCAATTGTTACTAGATAAAGAAGAATTGAAAGTAAACAACTTAGAAGATATAAAAGACAATATGCCGTCGACTTATCAGCTAAAGAAAGAGCAAGAAGTAGCATCGTTTTATGATATCATTTTAAATAACGAAGAAGGAGAGCCAATACGGCTTTTTAGCTTTTCAATATAGCAAAACAAATTGTGTAGATTTTACACAAGAAGAAAAAAATCAGATTTTAAAATTGAAATTCTTTATTGAAGAAAATCTTGAAAAAATGGTTTCAAAAAAATGAAAGGAGAAAATCAATATGAATAAAGAACAATTAAGAGAAATATTTGCTTATGCCAAAATAAATAACTTAGACGTAGCAATTGAATTGACAGTTCCGACTAGGACAGCTACAGAAATAATTATAGTAAAATATGATAACTTAGATTATAAACTAAGATATTATGAAGATAACTATAATTCAAAACTAGAATTAAACAGATGTGCAGATGTAAAAATCTTAAATGCAAAAGCAATAAAATTTGAAATATAAAATTGAAAGAAGGTGTTTAAATGAAAAAGACAGTATTAACAATAATACTAGTAATACTTTGTATCGCAGGAGCATTTTGTGCAATATATTTTCCGAACTCAAATATAAATAACACAATATCAGAAGCACAAAACATCGTAATAGACGAAATACAAAATGAAGTCGCAGTATCAGATGAGACAAAAGAAATAGTAAACGAAACAATAGAAGCTACAGAAAATAATGAAGATATATCAACGACAGAAGTGATTGAAAGTTCAGAAGAGGAAGAACAAGAAATTACAGACGAAGGGGCACTGGAAACCGATGCGGTTGTAGAGCAAGAGAATATAAGTTATAACGGAGATAGTACCGGAAATGGGCTATCTCTTTTAGGTGCATATCAGGGACTAACCTATTATTCTCAAGCAGATAGTAGATGGGCTAATGTAATGTATTCTAGCATCGGAGATGCAAGTCAAACAATGAAATCGAGTGCTTGTCGGCCCAACTTCGGCCGCAATTGTTGTAAGTTCGTCCAAGGGTGCAATATTGCCAACCGCTATGGCTAGATTAGCAGTAGACAATGGCTATCGAACAGCAAACAATGGAACAGCATGGGCTTATTATTCATTTGTAGCAGATTACTTTGATTTTAACGAATATCATACTACAAGTAATTTTGACACAGCAATGAGTTATTTAAGACAAAAAGATGAAAACGGAAATAGTAAGTATTATATAATAGCGAGTTGCGGAAGTGGCTTGTTTACGAGTGGAGGACATTATATAGTATTAGTAGCAGACATAGATGGAACAATAACAGTATATGACCCTTACTTGTATAGCGGAAAATTTGATACAGTTTCAAGAAGAAGTGCTAATGTAACAGTAAGCGGAAACTCTGTATATGTAAGTGAAGAAAGCTTTAAAACTTATGCCAATTATAAAAATTTTTGGATATTTAGTAATGATAGCGGAGCTGGAAACACTAATACAAATACAAGTAATACAAATACAGTAAATTATACAAGATATGTAGCGACACAGAGATTAAATTTAAATGTAAGAAGTTCACCGAACGGTTCAGTGATAAGTTCACTAAAACGAGGAACACAAGTAACAGTAACGGAAATAAACGGCGACTGGAGCAAAATATCAAGTCCGGTGCAGGGATGGGTAAGTTCTAGCTATTTATCATCTACAGCAGTTACAAATTCAACATCTAGCACAAATTATTCTACAACCGTCGGAGCTTATTACAGATTAAAAAGTGCAACTACTTTATATTCAAATTCAAACTTGACAGGAACTAGATATAATTATCTAGCACAAACACAAATAAGAGTAATAAGTCATGCAAGTGCAACAGTAGATTATATATATTGTGTAAAAACGGGAAGATATGCGTATTGTTCAACTAGTGCATTTAATACGAATAAAGTAACAATAACAGGAGTAAAAAACACAACTGGAACGTACAAACGATTAGCAAATAGAACGTATCTATATTCTAATTCAAACTTGACAGGAACAAGATACACTTATTTAGCTTTAACACAAGTAAGAATAATAAGAAATGTATCAAGTACTGTAGATTATGTGTATGTTGTAAAGACACGGCAGATATGCTTATGTGAGAAATAATGTTTATAAATAAAAATAAGAGCTAGATTAGTTTATACTAGTCTAGCTTATTTTGCGTTAAAAAAATAAAACTAGACTAGTATGATAAACTAATCTAGTTTTTCTCCTTTTAAGGATAATAAATGCGTATATATATTATATGATATTTAAAAAAATTAGTCAATGCCTTAATTTCATTTATCCTCAAAATAGCTAAAAATCAAGGCATATAACTTGTTGACTTAAAAATAAAAAAGGCTTAAAATTGATTTTGAGAGATCGAATTTTAGCTATATTATGCTTAAAATAGGGGATTGAAAAATTATAAAATTTGTGTTATAATATTGACAGATGCAAAAAGAAATATTATAATACTGTAACAAAAATGTAATATTTTTGAAACACAAATGTAATGTGAATTTTGAGAGAAACTTATTGACTTACCTATAAACTAATGATATATTGAATATAATAAAAAAGAGCAAGGGGAAAACCCTTACTCAATATCGTTGTTTTTTGGAGTTTGAGGTTTGTCCCTTGAGTTGGGATAAATCTCAAATTTTCGTTTTACAGATTCGTATTTAAACGAATATTTACTTTTTGAGCAAATATGTACTAAAAAGCACATTCCGTATTACGAAAATACCTACACCAATCAACCAGCTTAAAATATAATTAAGCATAGTAGATACCTCCTTCTTTTGCATTTACACCTTGCTGTCAAAAGAAAGCCAGATGCATAAAATAATATTTAAGTTGGACATAGAAGATAAATACTAATCTATGCACCCAACTTGAAGGAGTTTCCAAATAACAACTTGTTCTTAATATATCAAAACGCACAAATAAAGTCAATAAAAATATCGAATTTTGTCAAAAAAATAGAAATACCTAAATATGCCTTATGAGAACTAGCAAGAGTTCTTTTTTTATGAATAATTGAGATAGCGAAAGAGGCGTAGAGCCTCTTTTTTAATTTTTATACACAAAATATTAAATTTCCACCATAGTGGATAAAATGTATAGTACACTAAAATTGGTACATAATAAAAAAGGTGGAAATATGAGAATAGAGATTTTATTAAAAGAAATTAGAAAAGAGAAGCGGGTATAGTTTACAAGAATTATCAAAGATGACAGGAATATCTACATCGCATTTAAATTATATAGAAAGAAACGAAAGAGAACCATCGCTGTCTGTAGTAATAAGAATAGCACAAGCATTAAATATAAAAATAGAAGAATTATATAAAACTACCAAATAGCATTTACGAAAATGCTAATTTTATTTTTTGTATATAAAAATGTACACTTTCGTAAAATATCCACCATAGTGGATGCAATCTAATATATCTTTCATTCAGAAGCTTCAAAAAAGTAAAGGAGTATATGTTATGAAAGATGTAGTATTAGATGAAATAAAAAGAAAAGAAAAATTTAAAAAATTGTTATTAAAAATATGCGAAGATTTTAATATAAAAGATGGAGAGCAAATTGTTAAAAACTATTGTAGTAAAATCAAAAAAGAAAAAAGAAATTAACACTTTTTTAACACATTAGTACAGATTAATATCAATTGAAAGAAATTAAACGTTTTCCTAAAACACATTAAAATCAATGCTTTGAATTGATATGCTTTTTAATAAATTGTTTTATTTATTTCAGTTGGTTCTGGTGTTGTTGCTGACATAATTGAATAATGAAAAACACTGAAACCATAAATAGCCAGGGTTACAAACATTTGTAATCCTGGCTATATTTATTTCAAAAAAAATCATATATTCTCATAATGTGACCACAAACTTAAAATTCTAACAATATTTCTTTCCTCTAAAACTTGATATACTAATCTATGTTGTATATTGATCCTTCTGGAATATAAATCTTTTAAATCACCCATTAATTTTTCATAGGGAGGGGGATTTTGGAATGGATTTTCTTTCAATAAATCAATTAATTGTTTGGTTTTACCATCTAATTTATTTTGTTTTAGTTTTGTAATATCTTTTAATGCTTTTTTATGATATTCTATCTGATACATATTACCATTCCACCTCATCTTCAGAAACAAAATCTTCTTCTTGAGAGTTTGCTCTTTCTAGTAATTCCTCTTTTAAATTAGGGATAGATTCAATGTATAAAGTTTCCATTAAACTGTTGTAATCATCCTCTGATAAAACAACTGCATTTCCGTTTTTGGTTGATATATTAATAGGTTCATTATATTTTATTGCATTTTCTAACAGTTTATAGATATCTTTTCTAAAATTAGTTACATTCACATTTCTCATTTTAAGCACCTCCGATTTCATATAATAACATTATAACATACGTTTTTACGTCCGTCAATATAGTTTCTCTTAAATAAATGGTTTTTATGCAACCTTTTCTAAAATTTAATTAACCCAATTAAAATCAAAAGCACGCCTGAAATTTTAGTCCACACACTTTGCGGAACAAACTTAAAATGAGCTAAATGTATACCCAAAAAATTTCCTAAACTTAAAAAAGCATATTGTAAAATCGCTGTAAAAAACGAAAAAACATAAATATGAATACCAATTGTACCTGCACCAATGCCAATACATAAACTATCCAAAGAAAGAGCCAAACCTAATAAAATAGCTTCTTGATAATTAATATCATTGGAATGATCTAAGTCAAATGACAACTCTTTTTCATTGGTTTGGATAATAATAAAAATTCCCATGCAAATTAAAATAGAAGAACCAATAAAATCACAAATATTGTTTGCTAATATATTTTTTAATGCAGTACCAACAAGACCTGAAATTAAAGTAATCATAAAAGAAATACCAAATAATATCAATTTATCCAATTTATATAATTTTGTTTTTTTTAGTCCATATGTAATACCAATGCCAAGAGAGTCAATACTGCTAGATATTGCTAAAATGAGAGTATTGATAAACATTTTTTTCACCTCTTAATAGATTATGAGTTTTGTCGAAAATTGTTACGCTTAAAATTCAAACAGATCATTTTTTCAAAAAAATATTGCTATTAAAAAACAAATTTGATACAATAAGAAAAAATAAAAATGGTGATAAATATGTATGAAAAAATGGAAGAATTACAGCAAGCGATCCAAAATTGTAATCATTGTAAACTCTGTAAAAATAGAAAAAATATCGTATTTGGCGTAGGAAATGAAAATGCCAAAATCATGTTTATTGGAGAAGGTCCAGGAGCAGACGAAGATGCCCAAGGAATTCCATTTGTTGGAAAAGCAGGACAGCTTATGAATAAAGCTTTTGATGCCTTAGGAATAGAAAGAGAAAAAGTCTATATAGCCAATATTGTAAAATGTAGACCACCCAATAATAGAGATCCCGAACCAGATGAGGTTTCAAGTTGTATGAATTACTTAAGAAATCAGGTTATGATTATAAAACCAAAAATCATTGTGTTACTCGGTAGAATCTCATTACAAAATATTTTAGGACCAGAATATAAAATAACAGCTAGTAGAGGAAAATGGGTAGAAAAAAAGGGGATTTTCTATATGCCCACATGGCATCCAGCAGCACTACTTAGAGATGAAACTAAAAAAATAGACTTTATTCATGATCTAAAACAAGTTTTAAATAAAGAGCAAGAATGGAATCAAAAGGACCGGGGCTTAATGGCTCTGAGAACCATTAAGACCCGGTCTTTTTGATTCCAAAAATGAAAGGAAGCTATAAAAATGAATCAAGAAATAAAAGAAAAATCAAATTATTGTTTAAATTGTAAAATAAAACCATGTACCAATAAAGGATGTCCACTAAATAATGATATTCCAGAATTTATCAAACAAATAAAAGAAGAAAATTATGAAGAAGCTTATCATATTTTAACAAGCACAACGGTCTTGCAGGCCGTTTGTGGAAGAATATGCCCTCATAAAAAGCAATGCCAAGGGGTTTGTATTAGAGGAATAAAAGGAGAACCTGTTAGTATAGGAGATTTAGAGGCATTTGTAGGAGATTATGCCATTCAAAATAGTTTAAAAATTCCAAAAGAGGAAGAAAAGAATTTGGTAAATAAGAAGGTTGCTATTGTTGGTGGAGGACCATCAGGCTTGACCTGTGCAGCCTTTTTAGCAAAAAAAGGTATCCAAGTTACCATTTATGAAAGATATGATTTTTTAGGTGGACTTTTAATGTATGGAATACCAGATTTTCGATTGTCAAAAGATATTGTAAAAAATACCATTCAAAAAATTTTAGATTTAGGAATCGAAGTAAAATATCATCAAAAATTGGGAGAAAATTTAAAATTAGAAGATTTAACCAAACAATTTGATTCTGTATATTTAGCTTTTGGAGCCAATTGTTCTTCAAAAATGGGAATTGAAGGAGAAGATTTAGAAGGTGTATATGGAGGAAATGAGTTATTAGAATTAAAAAAACATCCAAACTATAAAGACAAAACCGTTTTAGTAAACGGAGGAGGAAATGTGGCAATCGATACAGCAAGAACGATTAAACGAATGGGAGCCAAGAAAGTAGTCATTGTCTACAGAAGAGCAAAAGAGCAGATGCCAGCAGAGGAAAAGGAAGTACAAGATGCTGAAAAGGAAGGAATAGAAATCTTATTTCAGCATAATATGGTAAAAATAAAAGGAAACAAAAAGGTAGAAGGTGTGGAAGTAATGAGAACAAAACTTGTTCAAAAAGAAGGAGAAAGAAGACTTTCACCGGTTAATATCGAAGGAAGCAACTATGTAATTCATGCGGATTATGTGATGATGGCATTAGGTTCTAAAACCGATGCATTTGTAAAAAAACTTGGATTAGAATTAACAACCAAAAATTATATCAAAATTGATGAAAATTACAAAACATCCAATCCAAAAGTTTTTGCAGGGGGAGACGTAGTTGGAGAAAAAGGAACAGTTGCTTGGGCTGCAAGAAATGGAAGAGATGTAGCCAATAAAATAATTGCCGAATTTTCAAGTTTATGATAAAAGATACAATAGGAAAATACAAAAATGTATTGATTTTTTTATAAAACCATACTAAAATAGGAATATATTTAATAAAATCAAATGAAAGGATGTAATCAATCATGAAAATACTGCTAGATGCAATGGGAGGAGATAACGCACCAGATGCTAATATTAAAGGAGCCGTAAATGCCATCAATCAAATTAAGGCAGAGGTGATATTAATCGGAAAACAAGAAGTAATAGAAGCCAAAGTAAAAGAATTTTATGGAAAAACCTTAAATGAAATTTCACCAAGACTAAAAATAAAAAATGCAACTGAAACCATTGAAATGGAGGATGGACCAACAGAAAGTATCAAACACAAAAAAGATTCTTCTATGGTTGTAGGATTTAATATGCTAAAAAATGGGGAAGGAGATGTATTTATTTCTGCCGGTAACTCTGGAGCATTATTAGCAGGAGCAACGCTATTGGTAGGAAGAATTAGAGGAATTGACAGACCTGCCATGGCAGGAATTTTACCAGCTTATAAGAGTAGACTTGTTTTAATAGACTCAGGAGCTAATACGAATTGTAAACCAATCAATCTTTTACAATTTGCTCAAATGTCAAGTATTTATATCAGAAACACATTTGGAGTAGAACATCCTAGAATTGGTTTATTAAACATAGGAACAGAAGAAACCAAAGGAAATGAACTTACCAAAGAAAGTTATCAATTATTAAAACAAAAAGCAGAAGAATTAAATATAAACTTTATTGGAAATATAGAAGGAAGAGATGCCTTTTCAGGAGAAGTAGATGCCATTGTTACAGATGGATTTACAGGAAATGTTTTCTTAAAAGCAGTAGAAGGATTAGGAAAATTTGTAAAAAGAAGTTTAAAAGAAAGTTTAATGAAAAATTTCTTATCAACCATAGCTGCTATACCTACTCTTCCAGCTATTAATCGATTTTCTAAAACCATGGATTACAAATCCTATGGGGGAGCTTTATTTTTAGGCGTAAAAAAACCAGTTGTAAAAGCACATGGTAGTAGTGATGAAAAATTATTTGAATTTACAATAAAACAAGCAGAACAATTTGTAAACAACAAAACTGTTGAGAATTTAATAGCTGAATTTGAGAAAGATAAAACCAAAACCGAATGACCATTCAAAAATAAAAATAAATTTACTATATCTATTGACAAATGAAAGAACATATAATATAAATGTCTATATAGAAATACATCAAATTGATATTCCAAAATATATATCATATTTGCAAACTTGAGAGGAGGAGAACTTAAGAGTATGAGTTCAGAAGAAATTTTTGAAAAGGTTAAAAATATAATTGTAGATTTATTACAAGTATCAGAAGATGCTGTTACTTTAGAAGCACATTTTATAGATGATTTAGGAGCTGATTCTTTAGACCTAGTAGAATTAATTATGGGTATCGAAGAAGAATTCAATATAGAAATTCCTGATGGAGAAGCTGAAAAAGTTGTAACAGTAGGAGATGTAGTTGACTACATCAAAGAAAATGTTGGATAAAATAAAAAAGGGGATTGTTCTCTCAAAATCGAGAGAGACATCCTTTTTTATTATCCTTTCCAATATTTAAATTTCGGATTTTTCAGCTATGGATTGTAACTTTCAGTAAAAAAAACTAAAACTTAAATTCAAAAATAAACTTGTAATTATAGGAAAAAAAGTATATAATAGGAATATGTGTAAAAACAAGGGAGGTGAAAAAAATGGATTACGCAAAATTAGAAGAGGAATTAGAATACACATTTCAAGACAAAAATTTACTCCAAACAGCATTAACACATACATCTTATGCTTATGAGAAAAAAACAACCAGTAATGAAAAATTAGAATTTTTAGGAGACAGTATTTTAGAATTTTTATCTAGTATTTATATTTATAAGCATTATCCAGATTTAAAAGAAGGAGAAATGACTAAAGTTAGAGCCCAAGTGGTGTGTGAAGCCAGTCTTTATAAAATAGCAATAGCACATAATTTTAGTGATTTCTTACGTCTTGGAAAATCAGAAAGAGCAACTGGTGGACAAGTCAAAGCAGCTATATTAGCAGATAGTGTAGAAGCGGTTATTGCGGCAATGTATATGGATGGTGGTTTAGAACCAGTTAATCATTTTATTGTAAAAAATTTAAAAGATGAAATTTATTTAGCCAGTAAAAATGTTGGGCAAAAGGACTATAAAACTGTTTTACAAGAAATTTTACAAAAACATGGCGATGTAGATATTAAATATCGAATTATAAAAGAATCAGGGCCTGACCATAATAAAATTTTTGAAGCAGAGGTAGTATACAATGGAAAAATACTAGCCAATGGAACAGGTAACAGCAAAAAACATGCTGAGATGGATGCTGCAAGATTAGCAATAG
This sequence comes from uncultured Clostridia bacterium, assembly GCA_944390615.1. Lineage (GTDB taxonomy): Bacteria > Bacillota > Clostridia > TANB77 > CAG-508 > CAG-269. The sequence goes on from CALXRJ010000159.1 coordinate 9,849, forward strand.
AACGATTAAAAAAGGGGTGAGATGTATGAAAAAACAATATATAATTCCCATATTTGTGCCACATTTAGGATGTCCCAATGATTGTGTGTTTTGCAATCAAAAAGCTATAAGTGGAGAGACAAAAGAACTTTCCGAAGATGACGTAAAAAAAATCATAGAAGAACATTTAAAATATGTAAAAGAGAAGTCCAAAGTCGAGATTGCCTTTTTCGGAGGAAGTTTTACTGGAATTGATGAAAAAAAGCAAGAGGAATTATTAAAGGTAGCATATGACTATATTAAACAAGGAAAAGCTGAAAGTATACGCATTTCTACAAGACCTGATTACATCGATAAAAAAGTATTAAAACGATTAAAAAAATATAAAGTAAAAACAATAGAATTAGGCGTACAATCTGCAAATGATTATATTTTACAAAAAGCAGGCAGAGGGCATACCTTTGAAGATGTAAAAAAAGCATCCAAATTAATTCGATTTTATGGTTTTGATTTAGGACATCAAATGATGGTCGGCCTTCCTGAAAGTACGCATTTAGATGAAATTAATACAGCCAAACAATTAATAAAACTAAAACCAAAAATGGTAAGAATTTATCCAGTGCTAGTTATAAAAAATACAAAATTAGAAAAGGAATATCAGGAAGGAAAATATAAAGTTTTAACCATTGTACAAGCAGTTGAAACTTGCAAAGAATTAGTCAAACTTTTTGCTAAGAAAAAGATTGAGGTAATTAGAATAGGACTTCAACCAACAGATACCATAACAGATCCCAAAAATCAAAAAAGTGAAGTGGTAGCTGGTCCATATCATCCAGCATTCAGACAATTAGTAGAAGCAGGCATGTGGTATGATGTTATTGTAGAGAAAATTAAAAAACTGAATACAAAAGTAAAAGAAGTCGTTGTTACGGTAAATCCTATAGATGTCAATAGTGTTATTGGACAAAAAAGGGAAAATATAAGTAATTTAAAAGAAGTTTATGATGTAGATTTAATTGTGAAAGCTGACGAAAAAATGAAACAAGGAAAATCTAAAATAGAAGTTACTAAAGTTTATGAAGATTTTTCAAAAGAATAAAGAAAAGGAAAAAAAAAGGGATTTACCATGAAAAAATTCAATAGGATGCAAGCTTGCTATCGTATTGTTTTTTTCATGGTAGCCCCTTTTTTGTTGATTGACATTTTTATGCGAATGAAAAAAAGTTTGCTATATTTTTCTATCTATGAAAGACCTTCTATTTTTACCTTTCTTCCTGACTTTGTTCTGAAACATTTTGATGAAGACCTGTTTTTGCCAAATATTTATCAAATTTTTCATGATGAAGAGAGATATTAGTAAGTTGTTCAATCAACTCATCTTCAGAAACTTGATTTTCGTCATTTGCAATTTTTAGATTAGTTAGTATTGTTTCAACATTGGTCGAATCATCATAAAAAGCAGAATAGGCATCTAAATAATCATCTAGTACTTTAACACTTTGCGTATCTAAAGTGGTTTCAAAAAGTGTATGATCCCCATTGTCATTAAGGATATAACTACTTAAACTATATTCTCCATCTGTATCTTTATTCACATAGACAATAAAGTCGCTAGCATCTTTAGTTTCAACAGAATTATAACTATTATTAGCTTCCAGCATATTGTTGTAAGCAGAAATATAAGATGATTTCATTAGGTTTACAGTATCTTCATAAGATAAATTATCAATAAGTTGTTCATTTTCTTTGCATAAATTAAGCTCGACTTTATATAGGGTAGATAAAGTATTAGATAGAGATGCTGTACCTAGAATATTAGAAACATATTCATTAAATAGTTGGGTAGAGTCTGCATCTAAAAGTAAACCTTTATCTTCGTATTGGTAATAATTTCTTATGGATTTTTTTTGATCATCTGTAACAGAAAAAGTACCAGATAGTTGAGCGTGATCTTTGTTAGGAATGATACTAGTATAAGGGATATTTTCTCCATAGTTATCAGAAGTTTCCAAAAATACATATTGGTATAATAAATTTTCAATTTTTAAAGAGTCTTCATCAGAAAGCTTATTATCTGGATAATTTTCAATTTTATTGATTTGTTCTTGGATATCTTCTAGCAATTGTTCTCTTGCTTTATCGTTTTGCGATAAATTTGTTTCAGAAGGATTATCTAAGTTTTGGTGTTCTGTAATATTGGCCCTTGTGGAACCATCTGATTTGGAACAACTAACAGATGAAACGGCAGCCATTACAGATAAACTACCAATCATAGCAGCTTTTTTTATTTTTTTCAATAAATTATTTTGTGGCTCAGATGTATTTTTAGAAATGTCTGTTTGATTATATTTTAAACTTTCTTTAAATTGATTCATATTTTTATACTCCTATTATAGATTTTTGTATAGTATATCAATATATTTTATAAAATTCAAGGAAAATGAAAAAGTTCATAAAAAAATTTCAAAAAAGTCCTTGACAAATTTATAAAAGATGGTATAATAATAAAGCATTAAAGAGAAGTTGCAGGTGTAGTTCAATGGTAGAACCCTAGCCTTCCAAGCTAGCTACGTGGGTTCGATTCCCACTACCTGCTCCAATTAATGCAACAACAATTTAATAAAAGTCGCAGGTGTAGTTCAATGGTAGAACCCTAGCCTTCCAAGCTAGCTACGTGGGTTCGATTCCCACTACCTGCTCCAAAAATTACTCCCACGAAATTCAAAAATTACTTTAAATAAGTAGTTATAGAATTTTGTGGGAGAATTTTTTAGATAAACAAAAACTAAATTTTAAAAGTTATTGATTTTCAAATAATTGTATAGTATAAATATATAAAATGGTTTCCAAGAAATTTTTGATGCTTTGGAACATTTTTATTTAAAGAAAGGAGGTATAATTTGTTATGGAAGAGTTAAATCAGCATAATGAACCTAAAATCACTGTTTCAAAAGTACAACATATTTTAGAATGGACTAAAACGCAAATATATTTAGATACAAATTCAGAAAAGGCTAAAAATAGAATTGTGCGAAGAGGAGAAGTTTATAAGTGTAATTTTGGAATCGGAATAGGTTCAGAAATGCAAAAAGAAAGACCTTGTGTAATACTTCAAAGCGATGTAGGAAATATAAATTCTAGTAATGTCATAGTTGCACCAATTACGCATGCATCTAAGCCAATTCCGACAATGGCTCATATTA
>CALXRJ010000160.1 GCA_944390615.1 uncultured Clostridia bacterium
TCATTTGAGCCTATTTTATCATTGTTTTCTATGTTTTTCATTTCAATAAATTTTTGTATCAATCTTTCAATTTTTGAAAAATATCTTACTATTGCTTCTAATCCTTTTTCATTCCAAGGACCACCCTTTTTAAAGTCAAAACCAAACATTAGGTATGTTCTAAATACATCTGATCCATATTTTTCAATATATTCTTCTGGGGAAACGGTATTTCCTTTGCTTTTACTCATTTTATTGCCATCAGGTCCTAAAATCATGCCTTGATGGATTAGTTTTAAAAATGGTTCATCAAAATTTAAATATCCTAAATCACGCAAAGCTTTTGTCATAAATCTAGCATAGATTAAGTGCATAGCAGCATGTTCTTTTCCGCCAACATAGACATCAACTGGGCACATTTTATTGATAATTTCTTTGTCAAATGCTTTTTCTGTATTTTTAGCATCTGGATATCTTAGCTCATACCAAGAAGAACATACAAAGGTATCTAAGGTGTCTGCTTCTCTGGTTGCTTTTCCACCACAGTTTGGACAAGTACAATTCATAAATTCACTTGATTTTTTTAGTGGTGATTCTCCATCTGGTTTGAATTCTACATTATGTGGTAATAGTACTGGTAAGTCTTTTTCTGGTACTGGAACTATACCACATTTATCACAATAGATAATTGGAATAGGAGCTCCCCAATATCTTTGTCTTGAAACTAGCCAGTCTTTTAGTCTATAATTGACTGATTTTTTGCCTTGACCTTTTTGACTTAAATCTTCTGTTATTTTTTCTTTTGCTTCTTTGGATGTCATACCATCATATTTTCCACTATGGATTAAGATACCATAATCGGTAAATGGTAATTTGCTTTCTTTTCCATCTTCTGGTTTTACTACTTCTTTGATTGGTAAATGATATTTGGTAGCAAATTCATAATCTCTTGCATCATGTGCTGGTACTGCCATAACTGCTCCTGTACCATAATCTTCTAATACATAGTCTGCAATCCAGATTGGAACTTTTTCCCCACTAATGGGATGAATAACATAAGAACCTGTAAATACGCCTGTTTTTTCTTTTTCTGTAGATAATCTTTCAATTTCACTTAATTTGGAGGTTTCTGCTATGTAATTTTCTACTGCTTCTTTGTTTTCTGGTGTAGTAATTTTGGAAACTAGCTGACTTTCAGGGGCAACTACAACATAGGTTACTCCATTTAGCGTATCTGGCCTTGTGGTAAATACAGTTATTTCGTAACTACCATCTTCACTTTTGAATACGACTTCACTACCTTCTGATTTTCCAATCCAATTGATCTGTACTTTTTTGGTGGATTCTGGCCAGTCTAATTTATCTAGGTCTGTTAACAATTCTTCTGCATAATCGGTTATTTTAAAGAACCATTGAGCTAGTTTTTTTCTTTTTACTTCTGATCCACATCTTTCACATTTTCCACTAATAACTTGTTCATTGGCTAAAACGGTTTTACAACTATCACACCAATTGACAGGTGCTTCTTTTTTGTAAGCTAGACCTGCTTTATATAGGGTGGTGAAAATCCATTGGGTCCATTTATAATAATTTGGCATACAAGTTTCAACCGAATAATCCCAATCATAACTTCCACCCATTTCTTCTAATTGACGTTTCATGGTTTCAATATTTTTTAAAGTGGAATCTTCTGGATGAATTCCTGTTTTGATAGCATAATTTTCTGCAGGAAGTCCAAAAGCATCAAACCCCATGGGATGAAATACATTGTATCCTTGCATTTTTTTGAACCTTGCATAGGAATCTGCTGGGGCATAATTAAACCAGTGTCCTAAATGTAATTTTGCACCAGATGGGTAAGAAAACATCTCTAAGGTATATAATTTTTTGTTTTTGCTGTTTGGATTGTATTTGTAAATATTTTCCTTTTTCCATTTTTCTTGCCATTTTTTGTCTGTGTTTTTTGAATATTCCATAATTGCCCTCCTATTTTTAATGCTTGCTAGGCATTAATTTTATTCTCTTAATTTGTCACTCATTATATAACGTTTTTTGGATATTTGCAATAAGTTTTGGCAAAAAATAGGGTAACAATTTCCTCCGTCCCCAAAAATATCAATTTAAATATACACAGCTTCCAGCCGTTGCTTCAATTCCACTAGTTGGTATTTGTTCTTTTACTAAAGTTTCATCTTTGTTTAGGTCTTCTGTTTCGTTATTGATTTTTACTTCAAAACCTTGCTCTTTTAAAATTTTGGTTGCTTCTGTTAATGTTTTTCCCATAACATCTGGAACACTTACTTTTTCTTTTGTTTCTACTTCATCTGTGTTTCCTTGGTTTACTTCTAAGTATGGTAGGATTTCACTAAAGATTTGCCCTCCAATTGGTGCTGCAACTCCTCCTCCTTGGTGTCCACCTTCTCCTGTAGGATTATATAAAGTAATTAATAAAACCACTTCTGGGTCATCAATTGGTGCTACACCACAAAAAGAGGTTACATATTTTCCCGTATTGACACCATCTTCTGAGGTTCCTGTTTTTCCGCCAATTCGATATCCTGCTACTTTTGCATTTTTTCCGGTTCCTTCTGAGACAACCGATTCCATCATGCTTAAAACTTTTTCTGAAGTTTCTTTCGAAATAACAGTTCCTTTATTTTCTATTGGTAATTCTGTTGTCTCTCCGGTTTCTGAATCAATGGTTGCTTTTACAATTCTGGGGGTTATTAAATTTCCACCATTGGCAATGGAAGAAACAGCTGTGATTAATTGGATTGGTGTTATTTCAAATCTTTGCCTAAAACTTATGGTAGCTAATTCTACTGGACCACATTTATCTTGTGCAATAAAAATACTATTAGCTTCTCCGGGAAGCATAATACCTGTTTTAGAAAGTAAACCAAATTTATTTAAATAGTTAAAATAAGTTTCTACCCCTAATTTTTGGCCTAACCCAATAAACACAGGATTACAAGAATTCATCAAAGCTTGCCTTAAAGATTCACTTCCATGTGGTCTATAATAACGCCAACATCTAATACGCGAACCTGCAATTGTAATAGACCCTGTACAAGAAAATTCTCCTTCATTATCAGTATCAGTTATTCCTTCTTCCAATGCACTCGATGCGGTTATTAATTTAAAGACAGATCCTGGCTCATAGGTATCAGATATAGCTTTATTTCTCCACATGGCTTGTAAATTCTTAGATTTTTCACTTGTTTCTATATTATCCCAATTAGCCAAAAGTTCTTCATTATTAATGGTATATGGCTCATTTAAGTTATAAGAAGGATAGGTTGCCATAGCTAAAATATCTCCTGTTTTCGGATTCATAGCAATAATATTTCCACCATCTGTACACTGATTGTCAATACAAGCTTCTTCTAAGTATTTTTCGACAATGGATTGTATGGTCATATCGATGGATAAAACAATGGAGTCCCCATCAATGGGTGCTGTATAAATTTCTCCTTCTGTCCCGATTTCTTCTCCGGTTGCATCTGTTGCTCTTGCAATAGAGCCTGCACTTCCTGCTAAAATCGTATCATATTTTGCTTCAATGCCATCTAATCCTTGATTATCTGATCCACAAAATCCGATTACTTGTGAAGCTAAATTACTATAAGGATAATATCTTTTACTATCTTCATCAATGTTCACTCCTGTTGTAATATTATTTTCAATTAGCCATAATCTTAATTCATCTGCCTTGTCTTTTTCAATTTTTCTAACAATTGTTTCAATAGAACTGTTTTTCTCTACTTTTTTTAATACACTGTCAAAATCTAACGCAAATATTTCACTTAATTTTCTAGCAACTGTTTCTTTTTGGGCACTTGCAATATTCGTAGGATTTACACTTACTGTATAGGCAGTACTACTGACTGCTAAAATATATTTTCCGGTTGCATCATAAATGGTTCCTCTTTTTGCATTAATTGTCCTTTTTTGTACTTGTTGCTCATATGCCAAAGTCTGCAGTTCTTCTCCTTTAATAAATTGAAGATATCCAATTCTACCTAAAAGTAAAACAAATATCAAAAAACCAATAAATAAAGCATTTCTAATTTTCTTCTTATTTTTTAAATTAATTGGCTCCATAAAAAAATCCTCCACTTCCTATATTTTATTATCTTTTCGTTCATATATGACATATAAACTGCAAGAGAAAAGTGGACTGACTTTTTTGAGATTAAGTTACTATATGATTTAAAAATCGCATTCCTTTCTCAAAATACTACTAAAAAACAATATTTAATATTTTTAATTTAGATCTTTCTGCTAATCCCCATACTTCAAAAAAAAAATGATTACACCAGTAATCACTCTTTTCCTAATATTTTATTAATAATTTTCTGATACCAAGCCTCATCCGTATCATCTGTAATATCAATATCTTCTGCTGTTGCTTCCACATAATCTTTTTTGTCTAAAGTAACATATACTTTTTGAGAATTATCTAATCTCTGCATGCCTAAATTTTCTTTCGCAGATTGCTCAATATTACTTAAATTTAAACTACTTTCAATACTTACTTCTAATTGTCCATTTGTTTTTTCAATAGAAGCAAGTTCTTGTTTTGCATTTTGAATTTCATTAAATTTCTCGTTAATTAGTGAACTTCTATAACTTACGGCAAGCAATATTAAAAAAATGGCTATAATTAAAGCTACATTTTTATTATGCTGCTTTTTTTCTAATTTTAAAACTGCCTTTTTTTGTTCTTCATTTATTTTTATTTGCTTATCCCAGTCTTGTTTTCTCTTTTTCCTCTGACCATACTCTGGCTCTACTTTTCGTGGAGTTGTTCCATATTCATAGTCCATTTTTCTCATAAGCTATTTAGGTTCACCTCTTTTCTTTTTGTGCTTTTTATTTTTTATACATCTGTTTTTTCTATTTCTTCTTCTATTTGTTTCTTACTTTATATTTTTTCAAAAATCCTTAGTTTTGCACTTTTTGATCTTGGATTTTCTTTTTGTTCTACCTCATCTGCCACAATTGGCTTTTTGGTAATGACGGTTCCCATTTTTTTGGCACCACAAACACAATAAGGTATATCTTTTGGGCAAGTACAAATACCTTTTGCTCTGTTCATTGCTTGTTTTACAGCTCTATCTTCTAAAGAGTGAAAAGTAATGACACATAGTCTTCCTTTTGGGTTTAAAATATCAATGCAATCTGTAATGGTGTTTTCTAATGGTTTTATTTCATTGTTAACTTCAATTCTTATTGCTTGAAAAGTCCTTTTGGCTGGATGCCCTTCTTTTGGATTTAATCTTGGAATAGATTTTTCTATAATTTTTACAAGCTCATCTGTGGTTTCTATTGTTTTTTTGCTTCTTTCTATGCATATATTTTTAGCAATATTTTTAGAAAAACGCTCTTCTCCATATTCGTAAATAATATTGGCTAAATGTTCTTCTTTGTAATGATTGACCACTTCTTTTGCTGTTAATCTTTGTGTTTTATCCATTCTCATATCTAGTTCATTAGAACCTAAGTAACTAAATCCTCTATTTCTTTCATCAAGCTGATAAGATGAAACTCCTAAATCTAATAGAATTCCATCCACTTTTTCTATGGATAAATTTTTTAATAACTCTTTTATTTGATCATGATTTCCATGGATATAAATTACATTTGCATATTCCACTAGTCGCTCTTTGGCAGCACATAATGCCTCTTCATCTCTATCGATTCCAATTAATAAACCTTTTTTGGGGTCTAATTTTTTTAAGATTTCTTGGCTATGACCTGCTCCTCCGAAGCGTTCCATCTACATAGATTCCATCTTTTTTGATTTGAAGTCCTTCGATACATTCTTTTAATAATACTGGCTTATGCTTGAATTCCACTTCTGCTCCTTTTTGCTTTTATTCTTTCTTTTTCTACTTAATTGCATCTACTTTTGTAGTTAATTATTTTTAGCAGCTAGTATTATTCTAGGTCGAAAAAATACCAGCTGCTAATTTATGTCTTAAGTATTTAACTTCTTATGTACTTTTTTCTCTCGTATGCTCTTTTCTTTTGCTATACTTAATTTTTACTTTGGTATTTTTTGCCTTGGTATATTTTTCTTTGGTCGAAATAGGGATTCTTTGGTATATTGTGTATTTATTTTTTCTGTATCTTCTCTCATAAAGAGTTTTGTCTTTTGTTTCATCTTTAGTAGATTTTATATCTTTTGTATCTTATGGCTTTATCTTATGAAAATTTGGCTTTTGTAGTTTTTTCTTTTGTTTTTTAACATAATCAATTCCCCTGAATATGTTTCAGATGTTTGATTATTATATAAACTTTTCTATAAGAAAAGATTATATACCAAGCATTGTCATATTTTCAGCTATTTCTTCTGCTGAAATTTCTTCATCTTTGGATTGCCAAATAGATTTATCCCAAATCTCAAGTCTTGTTCCTACTCCGATAATAACTGCTTCTTTCTCCAAGGATGCTGCTTGTCTTAAATTATTCGGAATTAAAAATCTTCCTTGTTTATCTATTTCGCATTCAGTAGCTCCTGCTAAGAAAAATCTTACAAAGTTTCTTGCATTTTTATCAGATAGTGGTAGTGATTTTAGTTTGGTTTCAAAATTTAACCATTCTTCTTGTGAAAAAGCAAACAAACATCCATCTAAACCTTTTGTTAAAATAAATGTGTCTCCCATATCTTTTCTAAGTTTGGCTGGCATTGATATCCTGCCCTTAGCATCTAATGTATGTTCATATTCGCCCATTAACATGGTTTCATCTCACCTAACTTTCTTTACCACTTCATACCACTTTTTTCCACTTCGATTAAATTCTAATACACTTTCTTCTATTTTGCAATAGTTTTTTAAAAATTTTTTAAAAAATTTTAAAAAATTTTTCTGTTTAGATGCTCTTCAGGTATGCCGGGAGCCGAGGAATGCCATAAATTTTATAGCAATAACCCTTGGAGGCGGCCTATTCCCAACCGTGAACTGTAAAAAAAGAGCTTCTCTCCCTCAAAAAGAAAAGCTCTTCTCCTCTATACTAACCCAATACTTTTACACATACTCCAATTCGGACAATCTCTAACCACAACTTTCTCTCTTTTTACAGGATGCCAAAAAGAAACTTCATATGCCCAAAGTCGAATCTGTTTATTCTTTCCTCTCACCCCATATTTTTGATCTCCATACAAACTATGCCCAATACTTTCCATTTGCACTCTTATCTGATGATGCCTTCCGCGTATGTAAATTGATTTTTACCAAACTTAAATTTCTCTTATCATCATAATTTAAAACCTCATAATCTAATTTAGCAAGTTTTGCATTTTTCTTTTCTTTGCTTACCACTTTGCTTCTATTTTTTCTCTCATCTTTATAAAGATAATTTTCTAAAGTTCCTTTTTCTTCTGTAAATTTACCATCTACAACAGCCAAATATTTCTTTTCAAATTCTTTATTTCTAACTTGTTCACTCAACCTAGATGCTGCTTTAGATGTTTTGGCTAACACCATAATTCCCCCAACTGGCCTATCTAATCTATGAATTAACCCAAGATATACTTCTCCTGGTTTGCTATATTTTTCTTTTAAATATTGTTTTAC
>CALXRJ010000161.1 GCA_944390615.1 uncultured Clostridia bacterium
CACAGTATCTGTAAGAGATAGAAAAGAAGGAGATATAGGAAGCATTAAAACAGAAGACTTTATTAAGAAAATAGTAAAAGAAGTAAAGGAATATAAATAAAAGGAATAGAGAAATGTTGGATAAAATAATAATGAAAATATTATGGATAATGCCTAAAGAGTGGGCTCATAAATATTTATATAAAAAAAAGATGCATAAGAAGCTTGATTTGAAAAATCCAAAAGACTTTAATGAAAAGATACATTATTTAGAAATATATAAATATGGGCCAAAAGAAACAATTTGTACAGATAAATATCTAGTGAGAAATTATATAGCAAAAATAGGGTATTCTAATATTCTAACAAAGTTATATGGAGTTTACAAATCTTTTGAAGAAATAGATTTCTCAAAGTTACCAGAAAAATTTGTTTTAAAAACAAATCATTCATGTAAAGATGTATTTGTTTGTTTAGATAAAAATAAATTTGATTAAGAAAAAGCAAAAAAAGTTTTGAATAGGAAACTAAGTGAAAATTATGCAAAGAAAAAATTTGAGTATCATTATTCAAACATAAAACCATTGATTATGTGTGAGGAATATATAGATGATAAAACAGGTAAACAACCTACAGATTATAAAGTCTTTTGCTTCCATGGAAAGGCACATAGTATATTAGTATGCTCAAATAGAGATACAAGTGTGGAACAAAGTTGGTATGATATTAATTGGAACAAGTTAGATTATTCGATTAATGAATATAAAAGTAGTCTTGAATATAAAAAGCCAATCAATTTAGAAAAAATGGTAAAAATAGCAGAAGATTTATCAAAAGAATTTGAATTTGTTAGAGTAGATTTATATAATGCAAATGGAAAAATTTATTTTGGTGAATTAACTTTTTCACCAGCAGCTGGTTTTATCAAGTTTGTTAGGCAAGATGTATTAGATGAATATGGTAATTTAATACAATGCAAATAAAGAAAGGATAAAAAATTAATGGAATGTGGAATTTCTTTTTCAGGTATAGATGGTTCGGGTAAAACGACGCAAATTCTTAAAATGTTAGAATTTTTTAGAAAAAATAATAAAAAGTGTATTGAATATTGGAATTTACCTAAAACTGAGCCACTTGAAGATGGTATTACACTAAATGACTATGTTAAATTATTGAATGGATATGATGTATTGGTTTTAAGATCTTGTTATAGAACAAAAGAGCATATAGAATATTTAAAAAAAGTAAAAAGTGGAGAATGGAATATAGAAACAACATATAAACTGCAAAGTTATTTTGTAAAAGATACTGAAGAATGGTTTGACAAAGTTATTTATCCATTAATGAGAGCAAATAAGACTATCATTTTTGATAGATTTGTATATGATGAATTACCTTATCAAATGTTATTTAACAGAAATGTAGAAATGTTAAGAGAACTAATTAGTAGATTACCAACCCCACATAGTTTTTATTTAAAAATTGATACAGAAAATATGAAAAAAAGAAATAAAGATAGAGAAGACGGAAAGAATAAATTGTTTGCTTCAGATGATAGAATAAGGAAGCTTATAAGTAATTATAATTTGGTCTTTAGTAGTATAAAATGTACAGAGGTAGATGCAACTATGAGCAGTGAAAGTATTCATAATCTTGTAATGAAAGGATTAGTTTTAAATAGAGAAGGAGATTGTAGATAGAAAAAATGATAGATAATAAGGCAAAAAAAGTTTTCTTCGATATAGGAGCAAAATATTTTTCAACAACTGTTATGTCTTATGTACTATGGATTGTAAAAAAGGTTAAAGAAAATAAGAATGATGAGATTTGTTTTTTAGCAAGAGATGGATATATTTTAAAAAAATGTTATGATTTATATAAAAGTAAGGTAGATAGCAACATTCCTATTTCGAAATATTTGTATGCATCACGTTCTATTTTTTATAATTCAGCAGTAACTGATAAGTATGACTTTGTTGATAAATTATTATGTTCTTTACCAGCAGGACAAACTTTAGCAGATTATTGTGTTAGATGGAATATTGAACTAGAATTATTATTACCAATATTAAAGAAGTTTAACATAACTAAAGATTATATAATTAATAATGAAAATGATAGAAAATTATTAAAAATAATATATGGTAAATTAAGAAATATAATTTTAGATAATTCTATGAAACAAAGGAAAATTTTAGAGGAATATTGGAAAAAAGAAGATATAATTGGAAAAAAAGTAGCTTTTGTAGATATTGGATGGAATGGCAGTTGCCAAATGTGCATAGAGAAAATTATATCTTTAGATAAACTTAAAATAGTTCCAAGCTTTTATTTTCTAGGATTATTAGATACTAATAATAGAAATATAATTAACAAAAATAGATATAGTGGCTGCTTCTTTGAATGGGGAATGCCTAGAGAAATAACTTTAAAAATTTTTCCGGGGATACCTATATTGGATAGTTTTTTTTCAGCACCACATCCATATATATTAGAAATAAAAAAGGAAAACAATCAAATTGTACCAATATATGATGATGATAAAAATTTGCAAAATGTTAAATATATGATATGGATGCAAGAGGGTGCTATGAATAAAATAAAACAATTTATGGATAATCCTAAAGAAATAATAGATGCAGAAAAAAAGGGAATTTCTCAGCTAATAAAGTTGATTATGCATCCAAAAAGGAAACAGGCGTTAGCAATCTCTAAATTTAAAAGCTCTATTTCCTATGGCACTGAAAGGTATAATATTAATATAATTGAAAA
>CALXRJ010000162.1 GCA_944390615.1 uncultured Clostridia bacterium
AATAAAAAAATAAAATAAAAAAATAAAATAAAAAAATAAAATAAAAAAATAAAATAAAAAAATAAAATAAAAAAATAAAATAAAAAAATAAAATAAAAAAATAAAATAAAAATAAATAATAAAAAAACATATAAGAATTTTAAAACTTATATGTTTTTTATTAGATTAAAAGGTTTATATTTTTAAGAGTTTAGCTATTGTCAAATAAAAATTATGGCTACCAAACAATTAAGTATTGTTATTTTCATCATTTAAATCAGAAAGTTTAGCTAAGCATTTTTTACAAAGTAGTTTTTCTTTATAATCGATTAAATCTTTTGAACTATTACAAAAAATACAGCTAGATTCAAATTTTTTTAAAATTACAACATTACCATCGATAAATATTTCGATAGGGTCTTTTTCTTCTATATCTAATTTATTTCTTATTTCTTTTGGAATTACAACTCTACCAAGTTCGTCAAGTTTTCTTACGATTCCTGTTGATTTCATAGTTAATCCTTGTATAATATAATTTTTAATTAAATTAATTTAATTTAATTTAATTTAATATATTATACTTACCTTTCTCCATTAATTATTTTATTTTTATTTCTAAAAATTTTGGTTTAATGGTACCATTATGGTAGTTTAATGAGCATACAACTAAAAGTATGACATATTAAATTACATGTAATATATTATCATATTTTTAAGGTTTGGTCAATAAAAATTGCTAAATTTTTCCAAAAAACATTGAAAAGCGACAGCAAAACTGCCGAAATGTCAAAGGTTGTCGGATTTTGTCGAAAAGTTTTTCTTGACAAAATTTGTAAAATGAGTTATGATAATGGTAAATTAAAATTAAATCAAAGGAATTTTTTTATGATTTTTATGATTCTAAAAATATTATTATTTGTATTGATTTTTGTTTTTGTAAAAAATTTAATTATAAAAATATTTTCAAAAAAAATAATGAAAGAAATCCAAAAATAAGTTTTTAATTTTGTAGAGAAAATAAAATACAATTTATAAAATTTAATAAATTAAGCCCCTTTAAAATTTATATTGCCCCAAAACAGTTATTATACCACCAATAAACATTTTTTGTTTTTGATTTCATTTTTAATTTTTATTTTCTCTACATTCATATAAATTTAACTAAATATATATTAAAAAAATAGCAAGTTATTTTATAAAAACTGAAATTAGTTTGAAAAAGTTAAATATGGATTATTTTACCTGGGTAATCTCTACTTGCAATCGAAAGATGAAAATCATCTAAATTAGTACCATTTGCAATTAATTCATCCATTACGGTTTGGTAAGCAAGCTCAGGAAAATTACTTTCTTTGCTTAAATGTCCTAAAATTGCATTTTTTAACCCAGCTTTTATTAAATAATTTATGGTCTGCCCAGCGTCTTGATTAGACAAATGACCTGTTGGACCAGCAATGCGATTTTTTAATTTAAATGGATATTTTGTGAATTTTAATATCTCAGGATCATAGTTGGCTTCTAAAAGCAGAAATTCACTACCTTCAATGTGTTTTATAATAGGATTCGTCATATGCCCAATGTCTGTTGCAATACTAATTTTTTTATGATCGGAAAATAAAGTATATCCACAAGGATTGGCAGCATCATGCGGAATAGAAAAAGGTAAAATTTCAATATCACCAATGGCAAATTTTTCATCTATGTTTATATTTTTCTTATTATGATCCGATATTTTTTCACTTTGTTTTGGCATAGCATCAAAAGTTTGAGATGTTGCGAAAACAGGTATATCAAACTTTTTAGATAAATTACCAAGACTTTGAATATGGTCTGTATGTTCGTGTGTTACAATTACGCCATCTAACTGGGAGGCAGATAGATTTAAGTCTCCCAAACCTTTTTCAATTTTTTTTAAACTAACACCAGCATCAATTAAAAGTTTCGTATTTTCTGTTTCAACAAATAAACAATTTCCACTACTACCACTATATAAACTACAAAAATTCAACATATGTATTTCCTCTTAATTTTCTTCCACTCGTTTAATTTTAGCACCAAGATCACGAAATTTTTGCTCAATATTTTCGTAACCTCTATCAATATATTCTACATTATAGATTTCTGTCGTACCTTTTGCTATAATGCCAGCCACAATAAGAGCTGCACCAGCACGTAAGTCAGATGCATAGACAGGAGCACCTTTTAATTCTTTGACTCCTTCGAAAAAGGCGGTTTTTCCCTGAGAAGTAATTTTAGCGCCCATCTTATTTAATTCTTCTGTATATTGAAAACGTGATTCCCAAATACTTTCATTAATAATACTAGTACCATCAGCTATGGATAAAATGACTCCCATTTGTGATTGCATATCTGTAGGAAATCCTGGATAAGGAAGTGTTTTTATGGTTGCTTTAGAAGGTCTTTTATTACAATAAACACGCATAGAATCTCCATAGTCTTCAACCATTCCACCAACTTCACAAATTTTTGCAGTAATGGCTTCTAAGTGTTTTGTAATACAATTTTTTAAGGTGATATCCCCCCTAGATGCAACTGCTGCAACCATAAAGGTACCAGCTTCGATTTGGTCTGGAACGACAGAGTAAGTTGCATTTCCAATCAGTTCTTTTACACCAGTTACTTTTATCGTATCTGTTCCCGCACCTTTTATATTAGCTCCCATGGTATTTAAAAAGTTTGCAACATCAACAATATGAGGTTCTTTTGCAGCATTATCGATTATGGTAATGCCATCTGCTAGAACACTTGCAAGCATGACATTAATCGTTGCGCCAACTGAAGAAATATCCATATAAATAGAAGTTCCTTTTAATTTTTTGGCTTTGGCTACAATTTTTCCTTGTCCCATTTCAACATTAGCACCTAAAGCTTCAAAACCTTTGATATGCTGATCTATTGGTCTAGCACCTAATTTACAACCGACCAGGCATACCTACTGTGGCAGAACCTTTTCTACTTAATAGACTACCTAAAAGATAGTAGGAAGCTCTAAATTTACTAGTTAAATCTAAAGGAGCTGTAGTTGTAGTAATATTTCGTGTATCAATTGTAATTTCATTTTTAGAATTCCATTGTATTTTTGCCCCTAGTGCTTCTAATATTTCACAATATATTTTTACATCACTGATATCTGGTAAATTATTGATTGTACAACTTCCATTGATTAACAAAGCTGCGGGTAAAATTGCTACTGCCGCATTTTTTGCACCACTTATTGTTACTTCTCCTTTTAAAGGAGTTCCACCTGCTATTACTAATTTTTCCAATTTAATACCCCCGAAATGACATGTATTTTTCTCAATTTGTTTTTACTTAAGTAATATAACATAAAGTTTTTATTTTTACAACTATTTTTTAGAAATATTTTATTGATTTTTAGCAGTAAGTAAATTATTTTTTGTAAAAAATTCGATTAATTTGAATTTAAATCGGATGGAAGGGGTTTGGGTATCTGATAGAATCTGATATTCTTCCTCTGTTAAATTTTCCTGAAGATCTTGTTTAGATTCGTCTGGAACAATACCAGATGTTACATCCACAAAACAAAGAGAAGGATAAAGGACACACCACCAATTTTGCCCTTGGCTATCTCCAATTTCTACTTTTAAAGCATCATAATAGCCTGCTGGAAAAGAGATATCTGCATAGATTTTTGTTGGAAATTCAAAAGTACCTAATGAAACATTAGTATCATAGGAATATCCGTTGTCCTCTATGGTTTGTTTAGCAATATCTTTAAAATCAGAAAGATGCTGAGAAACAATATTTACGGTTTCTTCTTTGGATGTAGAATTGCTACATATTGAATTCATATATTGAATTAAATTATCTCGTACAATATATTTCAAGTTTTGATCTTCTTCAGAATCACTATTTGCTATGATATGCAATCTAAAAACACTATCTTGTAAGTCGTAAGAAACTTGACTTACATAAAAATAGGCATTGATCAAAACATATAGATTTAATAAAAAAACAAGTAAAATAATAAACTTAAATTTGCGATTGTGTATTAAGTTAAAAATATTTTTCATAAGAATTCCTCCATTAACAATTTATTCATTGTAATTATTTGCAAAAAAGCATAAAAATATACATTTGTGATATATTTTTAACTTGTCGAAAAAAGTCAATGAAATTTATTTGAAATATGATTGACATATTTTTGAAATAATGGTAAAATTTTCCAAGAATGAAAGGATGATGATGAATGGTTACGAAAGAACACAAATTAAAGAAACTTTGTTGCTTTTATGTAAGTGATTTTCATTTAGAAATGATTTTATTACCTTATATAAAAAGAAATATCGATAAATCTAAATTTGTTATATTTACCGAAAAAAATCTATCAGAAAGTATGCATATTTTATTAGATAGGACTAATTTAAATTTAAATGAGAAAAAGGAAATCTTAAATTTAAATTGGCAGGCTACCAAAATAGAAAATATGGAAGAAAAAGATTTTACCAACGATACAATCATTATAAACGGAAGTAGGGAATATATTACTAAAATTAGGGAAATCATAAAAGGGCAACCAACTAATAGAATCGATTGTTATAATATAGGGGAGAAAAATTTAAATTTAAAAGAAATAAGAGCAGGATATGATGAGGTTTTAAATACAAAAAACAGACCAGAATAAAAAAATTTTATAAAACTATTGATAAAAATAAAAAAAAGGTGTATAAATATAAGAATGCGACTAAAATTATCTATTTCAATTGCGCTAATATTTATTTTTTAGGGAGGAAAAAAGTATGAAATATGATGTGGAAGAAATAAGACACAAATTAAAGAAATATGGTCAAGAACATTTATTAAATTTTTATGACACTTTGGATGAAAAGAAACAACAGGAATTACTCGAACAAATTGAAGGAATCGATTTTGAACTTATCAATAGTTTATACAATAAAACAAAAACTGTAAATAAAAACGAAGATGTAAAAATAGAGCCAATTGAATTTATAGATAAATACAAATTGAATGGAGACTATAAGTATTATGAAGAAATAGGTAAAAAAGCAATCAAAGCAGGAAAATTAGCCGCAGTTACTATGGCTGGCGGACAAGGAACAAGACTTGGTCATAGCGGCCCAAAAGGAACTTTTGATATTGGACTAGATTCTCATAAGTCTTTATTTGAATTATTATGTGATTCTTTAAAGGCAGAAGCTGAAAAATACAATGTTACTATTCCATGGTTTATTATGACAAGTAAAGAAAACAACCAAGATACGATAGAATTTTTTAAAAAGCATAAATATTTTGGCTATGAAAAAAATATTTATTTTTTCACACAAGGACAACTTCCAATGATTGATACAGAAGGAAAAATT
>CALXRJ010000163.1 GCA_944390615.1 uncultured Clostridia bacterium
TGGGGGAAAATACAGCAGAAAACTTCTATCATGCATTTGTATTAGGAATGCTAGTAGGATTAAAAGATACTTACTATATCAATTCCAATAGAGAATCAGGATTAGGAAGATATGACATCATGCTAGAACCCAAAGATAAAAATGCCAATTCCTTTATTATGGAATTTAAGGTACTAGAAGATATGGAAGAAAAAACAATAGAAGACACCATAGAAAATGCCAAAAAGCAAATTGAAGAAAAACAATATGAAACATCTTTAAAAGAAAGAGGATTTACCAATATTACAAAAATGGTTTTTGCCTTTCAAGGAAAAGACGTTAAAATGGAAGTATTTTAATGCTGGAAAAAATCCTAACAAAGAAATTTTTACGAAGTAATAACAATTACCCAAATAATAAAATACAAAAACTATTGAGATTTTTACACTTTTGTGATAAAATACCCAAAGTAAATTGAAAAAAGAAAGGAAAGATAAAAAATGTCAGAAGCAAAATATAAGCGAGTTCTTCTAAAATTAAGTGGAGAAGCACTAGCAGGAGAAGAAAAAACAGGAATCAACATAAATGTAGTAGGAGCCATATGTGACAAAATCAAAGAAGTAACCCAAATGGGAGTAGAAGTTGCCATTGTAGTAGGTGGCGGAAACTTCTGGAGAGGAAGAAGAAACGGAGAACAAATGGAAAAAACAACAGCAGACTACATGGGAATGCTTGCAACAGCGATGAATGCTTTAGCATTGCAAGATGCTTTAGAGGCAAGAGGTGTATACACAAGAGTACAAACCGCAATTGAAATGAGAGAAATTGCAGAGCCATTTATCAAAAGAAAAGCAACCAAACATTTAAGTAAAGGAAGAGTTGTTATATTTGCTTGTGGAACGGGGCATCCATTCTTTTCAACCGATACAGGAGCAGCACTAAGAGCAGCAGAAATAGAGGCAGATGCTATTTTACTAGGAAAAGCAATTGATGGAGTATATTCAGCAGATCCAAAACTAGATCCAACAGCAGAAAAATTTGATGAAATTTCTTATCAAGAAGTACTAAATAGAGATTTAAAAGTAATGGACTCAACTGCAACAGCACTATGTAAAGACAACAACATTCCACTTGTTGTATTTGGCATTGCAGAACCAGAAAATATCGTAAAAGCTGTAAAAGGTGAAAAAATAGGAACAATTGTTAAATAAAACTAAAGTATATCATGATAAATAAAAAATAAATAAGTAAAAAGGAGGATTATGTTAGAAAAAAGGCTAACATAAATAAAAGTCATGGATTATAATATAATAAAAGAAAAAATGAATAAGTCAATCGACAACTTAAACGAAAAATTTTCAGAAGTCAGAGCTGGTAGAGCAAATCCAGCCATATTAAACAAAGTAAAAATCGACTACTATGGAACCCCAACACCAATTAACCAAATAGCAGGAATATCAGTTCCAGAAGCTAGAATGATAGTCATTCAACCTTGGGATGTATCCATTTTAAAAGAAATAGAAAAAGCAATTTTAGCATCAGATGTTGGTATCAATCCCAATAATGATGGAAAAGTAATAAGACTTGTATTTCCAGAATTAACAGAAGAAAGAAGAAAAGAACTTGTAAAAGATGTAAAGAAAATGGCAGAAGAATGTAAAGTAGCTATTAGAAATGCAAGAAGAGATGGCATTGATTTAGCTAAAAAATCACAAAAAGAAGGAGAAATGACAGAAGACGAATTAAAACAAGCAGAAAATAAAATTCAAGAATTAACAGATAAATCCATAGCAGAAATTGACAAAATATTACAAAACAAGGAAAATGAAATACTTTCCATTTAATTGTTAGAAAGGACCAACCAAAATGGACTTTAAAACAGAGTTAAAAAAATACCAAAATCAAATTGAAAAAGAATTAGAAAAATATGTAAGAAAACAAAGTTGTCCAGAAAGAATTTTAAACAATTCTATGGAATATAGTTTAATGGCAGGAGGAAAAAGACTAAGACCTACCTTAGTATTAGCTACCTATCAATTATTTCGAAGTGATTACCAAATCTGTATGCCATATGCAGTAGCAATTGAAATGGTACATAATTTTTCTCTTATTCATGATGACTTACCTGGAATTGATAATGATGATTTCAGACATGGAAAACTTACCAATCACAAAAAATTCAATGAAGCAACAGCCATTTTAGCAGGAGATGGTCTTTTAAACAATGCCTATATGGTAATTAGTAATGATTTATGTCATACAGAAAATTTAGAAGAAAAAAATAAAAAAATAAAAATATTTGCAGAATTTTCCATGGCAGTAGACAGAATGATAGCAGGAGAATATATTGATACAGAATATGAAGGAAAAGAAGTTTTAGCAGAATATTTAGAATATGTTTATCAAAATAAAACAGGAGCTTTATTAAAACTTTGTGTACGCATGGGAGCTATTTTAGCGGGAGCAAATGAACAAGAGTTAAAACAACTAACCAATTATGCAGACAAAATAGGATTAGCCTTCCAAATCAAAGATGACATTTTATCAGTAGAAGGAAATGAACTTATTACAGGAAAGCCAGTTGGCAATGATGAAGCAAGAGGAAAATGCACCTATGTTTCCAAATATGGCTTAGAAAAAGCAAAAACCATATTAGCAGAACTAATCCAAGAAGCCATAGAAATGTTAGAAACTTTTGGGGAAAAAGCAGAATTCTTAAAAGAACTTGCAAATTATATAAAAGATAGAAATAAATAAGGGGTAATATAAATGGAATTTAAAAAAGAAGAATTACCAACCCATATTGCCATTATTATGGATGGAAATAGACGTTGGGCAAAAGCAAAAGGAATGCCAGCGGCATTTGGGCATAGAGAAGGTGCCAAAACATTAGAAAAAATTGTAAGATATGCCAATAAAATTGGACTACAATACATTACAGTTTATGCTTTTTCGACCGAAAATTGGAAGAGAACGGAAGAAGAAGTAAGTGCCTTAATGCTTTTGTTACAAAATTATATCGATGATTATTCCAAAAGAGCAGATTCTGAAAATATAAGAGTAAAATTTCTAGGAGACTGGACTGTTTTAAAACCTAGAATGCAAAAAGGAATACAAGATTGTATGGAAAGAAACAAAAATAATACAGGTGTAACTTTCAATATTGCACTCAATTATGGCGGAAGAGCAGAAATCGTAAAAGCAGTAAAAGATATTGCCAAAGATGTAGAAGACAAAAAATTAAAGGTAGAAGATATTAATGAAGAAGTGGTAGCAAGTAAACTTTATACAGCAGGAGAGCCAGATCCAGATTTACTAATTAGAACCAGTGGAGAACAAAGAACCAGCAATTTTTTACCTTGGCAAATTGTATATTCAGAATTTTTATTCGTAGACAAATATTGGCCTGATTTTAAGGAAGAAGACCTAGATAATGCCATATTAGAATATCAAAAAAGAACAAGAAAATTTGGAGCAAATTAAGAAGGGAAAAAATAAAAATTATGGATTTAAAAAGGATTTTAACAACAATATTAGGACTTCCTTTAGTTGTCATAATATTTTTGCTAGGAAACAGTTGGGTAATTGGTTTACTCATATTAATAGTAAGTATTATTTGCATGAATGAATATTTTGGAGCTGCTAAAAAAGTATCCAAACCAATCCAATGGGTTGGTTATTTAAGTAATATTTGGATTTTAGGAGCAATGATTTTACCAACAGATAGGTTAATGCAAATCGTCGTATTTTCTATTCCATTTCTCTTATTATTACTATTTTTGCAAGTGATTGTAACAGAGATGAAAACAGACTTTAAAGATGTAGCATTTACATTAGTGGGAATCGTTTACATACCATTTTTCCTAATGTTTTTAGAATTAATAAGATGTATGGAACATGGAAAAATTTTAATTGGTTTTGTATTTATCATATCCTGGGTTACAGATATTTTTGCTTATTTAATTGGTAAAAATTTTGGAAAACACAAATTCAGCAAAATAAGTCCTAAAAAATCAATAGAAGGCTCTATTGCAGGAATATTAGGAGCCGTTCTCATAACACTGATTTACACTTATATAGCAAATTATTATTGGGGCGTAGAATATTCTTATTTATCAATGGCCATCATAAGTTTTGTACTAAGTATTGTTAGCCAAATAGGAGATTTTGTTGCCTCTACCATAAAAAGATTTGTGGATCTAAAAGATTATGGTAATTTATTACCAGGTCATGGTGGTATGCTAGATAGAATTGATAGTTTACTATTTTTA
>CALXRJ010000164.1 GCA_944390615.1 uncultured Clostridia bacterium
AATATTTAGGCAATTTAAAGTTGTAAATGAAACAAATATTACAGATATAGAGAATATGAGAGAAGAAGAATTGCAAGAAGAACTTGCTAATTGGACGGCAAAATATGAAGAAACCGAAGCACAATACGAGGAAACATTAGCAACATTAAATAAATATAAAGAAGAATCTTCTTCTGACACTGAGACAAAAAAGAATTTAGAAGAAGAGTTAGAAAAATTAAATTTAATGTTAGGAGTAACAGATGTTCAAGGAACAGGTATAATTATTACATTAGAAGATGGCGATGATGTAATAAAAAGTATAGATGCCGATGAACTAATGATAATTGTAAATTATTTAAAAGAAGCTGGTGCAGAGGCTATTTCAATTAATGATCAAAGAATAATAAATACTACATATATTGTAAATATTAATTCATTCATAAAAGTAAATAGTCAAAGAGTTACAGCACCATATACTATAAAAGCTATAGGTGACCCTGATTATTTAAAAAGCTCATTAATAGGAGTTGGAGGATATTCAGAAAAAATAGAGTCATGGGGACAAGAGATTAATATTGAAGAGCAAAAGAAAGTTTCAATTCCAAAATATGATGGAGAATTGGAAACAAATTATATTGAAGAATAGAAAGGGAGAGAATTATGGTTTTAATAGCAATATTGATTGGTTGTATTTTAGGAGCGTTGGTAGGAATTAATTTACCAATAATTTCATATTCATATTCAAGTTATTTGGCAATAGCAATAATAGCAGCACTTGATTCAGTGTTTGGTGGAATTACAGGAGTTTTAAAAGGAGAATTTGATTTTAAAGTATTTATATCAGGATTTTTCTGTAATGCAATACTTTCAATTTTACTAACATTTTTGGGAAATAAGTTGAATGTAGATATTTATTTAGCTGCTATAGTTGTTTTTGTTGGAAGAATGTTTATTAACTTGACAATAATTAGAAAATATTATAAAGAAAAATAGTCAAAAAAATGGGAAGAATATAAAATTAGAAAAACCAATAAAATTCAAGAAGAACAAAAATAAGATTACATAAAATTCCAAAAAATGGAAGAAAAACATTACAAATTTATTACAAAAATATTACAAAATTATAACAAATTCTATTGACATTTGTCCAAAAATGTAATATATATAAACCTAGAAAATTTAAATTGAAAATATGGAGGAATTATCTTGGCAATAGGAGATATCATAGTGGGCATAGACATTGGAACAACCAAAGTTTGCTTAGTAGCTGGCGAAGTAAACAACTTTGGGCAAATAGAAATCATATGTTGCACTTCATATAAATGTAATGTATTAAAAAAAGGCAAGATAGTTGACGAAGATGATATTAGTTTAAGTATTTCCAAAACTATCAAGCAAGCAGAAGAAGAAACAGAATTAAAAATCAATTCAGCTTATGTAACTATTCCAGGAAAATATGTAACAATTGTTCAAAACAGTGTACAAAAAGAAGTAAAAGACAAATTTGCAGGAATTTCTCACAAAGATTTACAAAATGCAATTATGCAAGTAAAAGATATCGAAGTACCTGAAAATAAAATGCTAGTAGATATTGCGATTAATCAAGTAACACTCGATAATGGAAAAGTCGTTACAGACCCGGTAGGAAGTTTTGCTTCCACCTTTACAGTAGAGGCACAAGTTATATTAGCTGAAAAAGATTATGTAAGAAAATTAACCAGTATTTTTAGAAAAGCAGGAGTAGAAATTGATGGAATTATTCCAGTCACCCTAGCAGAAAGAAATTTAGTTTTAGACAAAAACGAGCTTTATGATAATGTCATGTTATTAGATGTCGGAGCTGGAAACACAGATATAGGCGTGTTTGAGGGGGATGTTTTCAAATACACCAATACCATTCCATTAGGAGGAAACAATATCACACATGACATAGCACTTGTTTTAAATATCTCAGAAGAAGAGGCAGAAAAACTAAAAAGACAATATGGGTTAGCACTAAAATCATTTATTGATAATGACAATGAAATCATGCTAAATACCTGTACAGATGAATCAAGAAGCAAAGTCATAAAAAGTTCAGAGCTAATCGAAATAATGGAAGCCAGAATAGAAGAAATATTTTCTATTATCAACAAAGACATAACTAACCAAGGTTTCAAATCAAGAATCAATAATGTAATACTAACAGGGCAAGGAATTACCAATATTAATAAATGTGATGTTGCTGGAAAAATAGCACTTAACATACCTGTAAAAATATCAACAGGAAGGGCCGTAAGTACAGTAAAACCAGAATTTAGAACAAGTTATGCTTTAATCAGATACATAGCCTCAAGGCCTTTTGCCAAATCAGTATCAAGTAAAATTGACACCAACTCAAAAGAAAATTTTTGGAAAACAATGATTTCACGAATAAAAGAATTTTTTTATAGCTAAAAACAAAATTAAGGGAGGAAATTAAATTATGATGGATTATGACGATAACACTAACCTAACAATGATGGATGGGAATGCAACAATCAAGGTAATAGGTGTAGGAGGTGCAGGAAATAATGCAGTAAATAGAATGCTAGATTTAGGAATTAAATCAGTAGACTTTATTGCAGTAAATACTGATAGACAAGCATTAGCAAAATCCAAAGCAAATACCAAAATTCAAATAGGAGAAAAAATAACCAGAGGACTTGGAGCTGGAGCAAATCCAGACATAGGAGCACAATCAGCTGAAGAAAGTAAAACAGAACTTTCAGAAGTTCTAAGAGGCGCAGACATGGTATTTGTTACAGCTGGAATGGGTGGAGGAACCGGAACAGGTGCAGCACCAATTGTAGCAGGACTTGCAAAGGAAATGGGAATCTTAACAATAGGCGTAGTTACCAAACCATTCACATTTGAAGGAAAAAAACGTCTTGCACAAGCAGAACGTGGAATAGAAAGTTTAAAATCAAAGGTAGATACTTTAATCGTAATACCAAATGATAAATTATTACAAATCATTGACAGAAAAACATCCATGGCAGAAGCATTTTTAATGGCTGATGATATTTTAAGACAAGGTGTACAAGGTATATCAGATTTAATAACTGTTACAGGAACTGTAAACCTAGACTTTGCAGATGTAAAAACAATTATGCTAAACACAGGAATGGCCCATATGGGAACAGGACGTGCATCTGGAGAAAATAAAGCAGAAGATGCTGCCAAAGAAGCAATTCAAAGTCCGTTACTAGAAACTTCAATTGAAGGAGCAAGAGGCGTTATTATCAATATAACAGGTGGTGAAGATTTAGGCTTACAAGAAGTAAACACAGCAGCAGAACTAATCCAACGCAGTGTAGATCCCGAAGCTAATATCATCTTCGGAACAGTTATTGACCCAGATATGAATGATGAAATAAAAATAACTGTAATTGCAACAGGTTTTGACCAACCAGATGAAATCAAAACACCAAGAATAGAACCAACTGGAACTACCGCAAAACCTTGGGAAAAGAAAGTAAGTTCTATCCCATCCAATCAAGATTTAAGTTCATCACAAAATGATTTAGACATTCCATCATTTTTAAGAAAAAATAAAAATAAAGCCATGTAAAAAAAAGCAATAGAATTTCTATTGCTTTTTCATTTTAGGTTTAGAAATTAAAGATGCGATATAACCAAAGAATACAGCAGCAGCAATTCCACCGGCACTTGCCTTTAAGCCTCCAGTAAATACACCTAAAAGACCAGTTTCTTTTACAGCCTCAATCGTACCTTTTGCTAAGTTATTACCAAATCCCAATAAAGGAACGGTTGCACCACATCCGGCAAAATCTACTAAGTATTTATAAATTCCGAGTCCACCTAAAATAGTGCCAACTGTAACAAATAAAACTAAGATTCTGGCAGAAGTTAATTTAGTTTTATCTAATAAAATTTGCCCTACAACACAAATTAAACCACCAACCATAAAACATCGTATCAAAAGCATCCAATCAAAATTTTGCCAAAACTCCATAATAATATTCCTCCTTTTTTCATGGAAAGACAGATTTTTTTTAAACGTTTCGATTGCCAAAAATTAAACTTCGATCGACACTGCTTGAGCAATTCCAGGGATAGACTCACCTTGTTGAGAACTCATAGAATTCATAAGAGCACCTGTTGCAATAAGAAGAATTTTATTTAGTTTTTTTGTTTTTAGTTGCTCAAATAAATAACCTGAAAACACACTAGCACAGCAACCACAACCACTACCGCCGGAGTGCGTATCTTGTGTGGATTTATCAAAGATTAAAACACCACAATCATTGTAAACAGATTTGATAGAATAGCCTGCCTTTTGACATAAATCAATCAAAATATCTTTTCCAATATGTCCAAGGTCTCCAGTCAGAATAGCATCATAATAAGTTGGTTTTCTGCCTGTATCAGAAAAATGAGTCATTAAAGTATCAAATGCTGCAGGAGCCATAGCAGCTCCCATATTATTAGCATCTTTGATTCCCATATCTACAATTTTTCCTGTTGTTATGTGTGTAATATAAGGTCCTGAGCCGTCCTTAGAAAGCAAAGTAGTACCAGCAGCAGTAACCGTCCATTGAGAAGTTGGTGGTCTTTGATTTCCTAATTCTAGAGGAAATCGAAATTGTCTTTCTGAGCTGCAAAAATGGCTAGATGCACTACATATGGCATAATGAATGCCACCTTCTAAAAAAACAGAAGCAAGCTGTAACCCCTCAACAAAAGTAGAACAAGCACCAAATATCCCATAAAAAGGAACATTTAATTCGCGAAGCCCAAAACTGGACGAAATACATTGATTTAGCAGGTCACCTGCAAAGCAATATTCAATTTTTTCAGAAGGAACGCCTGATTTGGCAATTAACATATTAACGGTTTCTTTTACAATTTTACTTTCCGCTTTTTCCCAACTTTTTTCTCCCCACATTTCATCTTCTAAACATTGATCAAAATATTTAGCGAGTGGACCTTCAGCTTCTTTTGGTCCCACAATACAGGCAGTTTCTAAAATGGTTGGCGGAGTATCAAATTTAATGGTTTGTTTTCCTAATTTTTGCATGTTAAACCTCCTTAAATTCAAAAGAAATGTTCAAAAATGATTTCGATTAAGATAAAAAATAAAAAAATTTTTTTGCAGATTAATTTATAGGTTAAAAAGTAAATATATTAGACCAACGACAATGGAAGTAGAAAGTCCATAAACTAATACAGGCCCTGCAACAGTAAACATTTTAGCACCTACTCCCATCACATAACCTTCAGATTTGTATTCCATGGCAGGCGCAACAATCGAGTTAGCAAAACCAGTAATTGGTACGAAAGAACCAGCTCCGGCAATTTTTCCGATCTTATTAAAAAGGTTAAGACCTGTCAATAAAGCTGTTATTCCAA
Organism: uncultured Clostridia bacterium; assembly: GCA_944390615.1. Taxonomy (GTDB): domain Bacteria; phylum Bacillota; class Clostridia; order TANB77; family CAG-508; genus CAG-269. Next base: position 5,377 of record CALXRJ010000164.1, read on the forward strand.
TTAATACAATAGAAACAACAGTTCCGGCAGAAGTTTCATCTAATCCTTTATATAAACAAAAGGAAAAAATAATTTGACCAATAGAGCAAATCAATCCACCAATCCAAAAAGCATTGAAACAATTCTTCCAAATAGGGGAATTAGGGGATTTTTGATTCACATATTCTTGATAATCTTTGTTAGTATCAATAGGACTATTCATAAAGTTAACATCCTTTCTAAAATACTTGGAAGGAAGAAAAATGAAAAAAGATTTCATAACTTCCTCAAATAAATAAATTTCTAAAAATATCATTTCCATATTGGCTAAAAATATACATGTATTAAAAAGAAAAAAAGAGGGAGACTAAATTCGAGGAAAAATTACAAAAAAACAAAAATATTACATCAATATTACATTTATATTACATTTTAATAAAAGGTATTGATTTTCATTATAAAAACATATAAAATAAAAAAAGATTGAGATACAAATTTTATAACAAGAGAATAAAAGCGAGGAGCGTAGAAAATGCAAAATTGTTTGGGAATATATATAGAAAACAATTTAATTAAATATGCTAAGGTTTCTAAAGAAAAAGATGAGTTTAAAGTAGAAGCATTTGGAATAAAGTTTTTTGATGACTTAAATGATGCTATCAAAAAAGTAATAGAAGAAACATATAGTTTTAATACACCAATTAGTATCAACCTTGCCAATGAAAAATATTTGTATTATGATATTTTTTCATTACTTTCTAAAAATGATATTCAAAAAACAGTTCAAACAGAATTTGAAACATATTGTGATGAAAACAGATATAATCAAAATGCATTTGAAACAAGATTTGCTTTAGTACCTAATATAGAAAACAAAGACAAACTAAAAGTAATACAAGTAATTGTAAATAAACTAGAACTTAACAGACAAAAACAGTATTTAGAAAGACACCGCTTGGCGGGAATTATGCCAATTGGAACAGCAATAGCAAGTTTAGCCAAGCTTGAAAAGAAAGAAAATGCTATAATTGTCAATATGGAAGAAAAAACGACAATTACGACAATTTACGACAAACAAATTTACAATGTAGAAACAATAGATTTTGGAAGTCAAGAAGTACTAGAAAAAATAAACAAATCAGAAAATTCTATCAAAAAAGCGTATGATATATGTAAAGAAACAACCATATACACCTCAGATGTTATTGAAGAAACAAAAGAGCAACCTTATTTAGAATGTATAGTACCAACCTTATACCAAATAAGCCAAAAAGTACAAGAAATTATAAACAATTCACCAACTAAAATTTTAACAGTATATTTAACAGGAACTTTATCAGCTGTCAACAATGTAGACTTATACTTTCAAGAGTTCATGCCATCTGTTGATTGTAAAATATTAAAACCTAGTATTCTAGAAGAAAAAGTAACACAAATTAATATAAAAGATTATGTAGAAGTAAACAGTGCAATTGCACTTGCTATGCAAGCATTAGGAGAGGGAATTCAAGCATTAAACTTCAAAAAGCAAACCTTTGCAGAGCAAATGCAAGGTGTTATAAAATTAGACACACCTTTTGGAAAAAAACAAGAAAAACCAGGCAAAAATGGTAAACCTAAAAAACAAGTAAGCTTTTCTTTAAAAGGAAAACTTGATAAAACAGAAGTCATGTTGATTCGATGTCTTATTGCCATTATTTTAATTAATGTGATATTTATCATATTTTCCAAAGTATTATATAACCAAATGGAAAATAAACAAGGAGAGGTAGAAGGGCTAATCACAGCAGAAAAAGAAGAAATTGGTAAAATAAATGCTGACATCAATTCTTTAAATTTAAAAAACACAAAATATGTATCCTTAACAGAAGAATTAAAAGAAATCAATGACAAGATTAGTAATATAGCGAAAAAGAAAAATTCAATACCAAATTTACTAAATCAAATCATGTTTATCATACCAGAAAGTGTACAACT
>CALXRJ010000165.1 GCA_944390615.1 uncultured Clostridia bacterium
ATTAGAATACATAGTTCTCTAAATTATTTAACACCAATTGAATATAAAAAAGTGTCCTTATAAAAATTGTCTAAAAAAGGGTTGACAATCCAAAGTAACTTGTTTAAAATCAGGAGTATGTAAAACAGGAATCCCAGTTAGTCACACTCTAAAATATGCCGATTTAATGGAAAAAATGGGATATAGTTATGCAATTTATGATTATGACAGTGAAAATAAAAAATGCGAATTAAAATATACTTTTAACGGAACGCCTAATCCAGAAAGAGAAAAATGTATGGATTGTAAAAATTGCAAATATTATAAAAAACATGGTTCATTTGATAACATTTATCTATTTGATTTATTAGAACAAAGACAAAAAGAACAAGAAAACCAAGAGGAGCAATAAACAAATGAACCGAAAAGAAGAATTAATTCTAATACCAAAATATGAAAAATATATGGAATATATGTTACAAGTAATATTAAAAATGCCACGAACAGAAAAATTCAATATCGGAAATGAATTTAAAACTGTTATGTATAAGATGTTAGCCAATATTCTTTACTTAAACAAAATAGAAATTAGCAAAAGACTTTATTACTTAAATTTAATCGATGCAGAACTAAATACGCAAAGAACCATGATAAGAATCATGGTAAAAAACAGATGGATGGATGAAAAGAAATATAAAGTTTCGATGGAAATGTTATATGAAATTGGAAAAATCTTAGGAGGATTAATCAAAGCCTATGCCAAAAACAATCAGAAATCAATATGACAAAAAACTAACCTACGAAAATTTAATGAAAGCCCATATAGAAAGTAGAAAAGGAAAAGGCTTAAGAAAAGAAATGATATTATTTAACTTAAAACAAGAAGAATATATCTTATGGCTATATGAAAAATTAAAAACCGGAACCTACAAACATAGTGGTTATACAGAATTTTATGTAACAGAACCGAAACGAAGAAGAATAGAAAAAAGCATTTATCTGGATAGAATTGTTCATAGATGGTATGTGGATTGTTTTATGAAAGAATATTTTGTAAAAAGCTTTATTTCGACATCTTATGCTTGTATCGAAAACAAAGGAATGCATTTAGCTTGTTTAGATTTACAAAAAGCTATGAAACATTGTAAAAGAATTTGGAATCATTATTACATCATAAAAATGGATGTTGCCAAATATTTTCAAAATATAGATAAAACAATATTATATAACATTTTAGAAAGAAAAATAAAAGATAAAAAATTACAATGGCTAACCAAAGAAATATTATATTCTAATGGAAAAGAAAACGGACTGCCAATTGGTAATTACACAAGTCAATGTTTTGCCAATATATATTTAAATGAATTAGACCAATATGCAAAACAGAAATTAAAATTAAAATATTGGTTTCGTTATATGGATGATGCAGTGGCAATTGTTAAAACTAAGAAAGAAGCAATTGAAAACTTAGAATTGATTAGAACTTTTTTAAAAGAAAATTTGAAATTAGAATTAAACCAAAAAACACAAATATTTAAAAATACACAAGGAGTTAACTTTTGTGGCTATAAAATTAACGAGTATAGACTAAAAATTAGAGAAAAAGGGAAAAGAAAATTAAAGAAAAAAGTAAAAGAATTAAAATATAAAATACGCACCAACCAGATAACAAGCAAAGAAGCTTATAAATATTTAGCAGGACATTTGGGATATATTAAAATTGCTAATGTAAAGAATTTGACAGATAAATTATTTTATAAAAATTCTGAATAAAATTATAGTTACAAAATAGGGATAAGTCGAAACCTCTAATCCGAGCAATCCTTGTGCTAATCGAGGAGGCAATTACAACAACAATGGGTCCAACAATCCAGCTAGCAACCGCAATAACAACAGTACGACCAATTCCAACGACAATAATCGGTTTTCGTGTGTCACTCTAATATCTTTTCAGATTATGTATTTTACGAAATACGTACCGCAAAATATTAGATATTAAAGAGACTTATCCCTTCCTAATTTAGGTAAACAGGAATCAATAGAATAGATACTAGTAAATGGATATTCATATGGAATGTATCTATTCTATGCTTTTTATAAATACAAAACAGGATAACGGATGATTTACAAAAAAGGAGTTAGAGATGAATGAAGTATTTTTAATTGGCAAAATTGCAAAGGATATTCAATTTGATTTTATCATAAATTCTAAAAATAAAGCTATGGCGAAATTTATCATTAGGACAATAGATAAGCAATTAATTTCTATTAAAGCATATGATAAAATGGCGGATTTGGCTTATGGTAGACTACAAAAATTTTTATATGGAAAATTACATTGTGGTTTTGTAGAAGCTGTCCGAATTGCTATTTTTGGGGACGGAGGAAAAAAATAGCAAAAATATTTTATTTGACAACAGAATAAAAATAGTGTATAATGGATATACTAAAGAGAGCAATTACAAATTGCTATTCGGAAAGCCCCTGCCGAAAAAGGGGAGATTTACATTAGGAGAGCTCCTACCTTAAGTGGAGAGACTTACATTAGGAAACCCCTTGCCTTAAGTAGGGAGATTTAAAATATAAAACAGGGTATAGAAATATATCCTGTTTTGTTTGTGAAGGAGTAAGAATGCAAGAAAAAGAATCTCTAAAATTTTACACTGTAAATGAAAAATATATAGAATATTTAAGTCAATTTGATACACATGTTAGTTGGAATAAAGAACAAAAACGACCATACATAGGAATTGTATTAAGAGTAGAAAAATACTTATATTTTGCACCATTGTATTCTTATAAAATAGGATATGATAAATATAAGGAAAATCCTAGTTTCATAAGAATACAAGACAGAAAAGGAAGAAATGTATCTATTATTAGATTTGCAGAGATGATACCAATTCCTGAAAGTGAAATTCAACTCTTAGACTTTAATTCAAGAGGAGATAAATATAAAGACTTATTACAAGCAGAAAATGATTTTATAAATAATAATAGAAAAGTAATATATTCAAAAGCAAAGAAGATTTATAACAATGTTAGCAAATTAAAAATACCATTTTTTAGGAATATTTCTTGTAATTTTACATTATTAGAAGAAAAATTAAACATATATTATGAAAGTGATACTCAAAAAGAGCTATCCATAAATGATATAGAAATTACCTGTGAAGTATATGATGATATTCCACACATAAAAGAAGAACTAGAAAAACATAACTTTCATTATGTAGAAGAATTTACTTTAGATGATATTTATATGCATAACCCAGAGACAGGAGAGTTCACACAAAATAAAGGTAAAATAACAGATACATTAATAATTAGATATGTAAATGAAAATGACCAAAATGGATCGGTTATAATAAATTGGACAAAAAAGATAAGGACATGTTAAAATAAAAAATATGAAATGGAGGAAATTAACATGTCAAGAAGGCAAAGAAGAGAATTTACAGAAGAATTCAAATTACAAATG
>CALXRJ010000166.1 GCA_944390615.1 uncultured Clostridia bacterium
AAAGTAGAAAATATTAAACTAGAACAAGAAATAGAAATATCTAAAATTGCGAAAAAAGAAAAAATGATACAAGACTATTTTATAACCATAGAAGAGTTTTTTCAAGATAAGAAAAAAATTGAATTGAATCAAAATCAATTAAAAATGTTTTTGAATGGGGTAAAATTAAGTATGCTATTAGAAGATGGTGTTTATCGAATTTATGACGAAAATTTTAACTTTGTGGGAGTGGGAATGATAAACGAAAAAAGATTGAAAAGGGATATTTGTTTATAAGAAAAGGATGTGAGTATGAGAAATACTTACATCCTTCCTTTTTTATAATTTTTCGATTTCTTCTTTTGTTAAGCCAGTTAATTCAATGATTTCTTCTAATGGTATTTTTTTGCTTTTCATTTTTTTTGCAATTTTTATCGCACTAGAATGTTCACCCTCAGCACGTCCCTCAGCACGTCCATCCGCAAGACCTTGCGTTTTGCCTTCTTCATAGCCATATTTGACACTGGCTGATTTCATACATTCAATATCTCTTAACATGCCTGCACGTGATTCTACAAGAAGTTGAAAATCGGGGTCACTACTTAGGTAAGCTAATTCTTCTCTAGCTTGTTTCAAATATTTATTTTCTTTCATTATTTTTTGAACCTCCTTATCCGCCGGATTTTCAATAAATTGTAACCATTGAACCAACTCGTCATTTAGTATTTCATTTTTTTGAATTTTAGGAATTTCAAGAATATGCATTTCAATATTATCAGTAAGGATGTTTTCTGGAAAGTCCTTTTCTCTTAGGTTCCATGTTGTGTGATATTTTGGAATATGATTGATTTTTTTGAGGCAATAGTCTGTGATTAAGATACAAAAAGAAGGCTTTAAAACATCATATCCTTCGCCACTATTTATCTTATTATCATACATACCACTCCAATATTCAAGCATACGTTCTGGCATAAATTCATATGGTAAAACTTGAAGTTCAATATTACAATCTTCACCATTATTAAATTTAGCTCTAATATCTAATCTTCCTGTTTTTGAAGTTTTTCGATTGCGAAGTAACCTTTTATTAACATCTAAATCAATGTGGTTGATTTCTCTTTTTAGAATTAAAGATAAAAAGTGACTTGTAATTTGACTATTTTTAGGTTTTCCAAATAGCTTTTGAAATACTAAATCGTTTTTTAGTTCTAACAAATTTTCCGGTATTTTTCTCACCTCCTATTATACTAGTTTTTTGTATTTTTTGCAATGCTTTTTCATAATTTTAGTCTATATAGTTGTACGTTCCGGATTTTTGTATAATAAATAGGCAAAAAATAGCGAAATATTATAACTTAAGCTTTATTTGGAATACAAATAAAAGATTGGGAATTAACAAATAAATAGAAATTATTAAAATGAAATAAAATATCGCACTGCAAAAAGATTATACTATAAAAATAGACAAAATGCAAGAAAAATCGTTCGACAAAAAACGACAAATGTTACAAAAAGATTACAAGAATATTACAAATAAGAAACATTGTCCATTTCAATTGACAGAAGGAGTAAAAAATGATTAAATTAAAAAGAGAGGGAAAAGATGAAAAATGTTGGAAAAACTAAAAATTTGGAAATAAAAGAAGATAAAAATATATCGTTATATGATAGAAAACAAATGGAGCAAAAACTATATATTTGTTAAAAAATCAACATAACAAGTATACAGTTTTTTTTATTTAAATAAAAATTAAAAAGAAAAGAGGAGTGCAAATGAATAGAAGAAATGGAAAAAATAAAAACAGAAAACCTGGAGAGCCTGTAGTACTAGAATTTAATTTGAGTTTAACAATTACCATAATTGCTATTATTGTATTTTTAGTAGGAGCCATTGCAACTGTAAAGATTGTGACTACAAATATACAAGCAAAAGAAGAAAGGGCTTTAGCAGATGAAGATACAGAAAACGCATCTGTTACCTGGGTGGACAGCACAGAAATTGGAACAGATGGACAACCTATTCAAGTACCAGTACCAAAAGGATACACAGCTTCACAAATAGAAGGAGAAACCACAGTAAGTGGAGGATTTGTTATTTATGAAGGAGAAGTGAATTGGGATGAGATACTAGGTACGACAAATGGAATAGCAACTTATTCCGATGAAGTGAATTTAGATTCAAGTGCAAGCAGTGATGATGCCGATAACCAAAATGTGAGCAGTGAAAATACAAACAATCAAGTTACAAATGAAGAGTCGAATTCTATCGAGAATACAGAAAGTAGTACAACCAATAGCAACACAGCAGAAAATAGGCAAGCACAAGATGAAAATTTAACGCAATTAGATGTACAAACTGATAATACAGTTGGAACAAATGAGATAACGGAAAATAGCATTGCTGGAAATGAAACAGAAGGAAATACAGTAAATGAGAAAGAAAGCGAAGAAGAGGGAGAGAATATAACAACATCCAATACAACAGGAACAAATGAGATTGTGTCAAATGGAAATAGTTCAGGATTAACAGATGGAGAAGATGAAAATCAGATTGGGCAAAATGAACAAGAAGAAACTACAACAGAGCAAGAAACTCAAAATATGACAACAGGTGCTAATACAATAAGTAAAGAAGAAACTGTAAGTACTTTGTCCAATAACGGAATTGCAACACTTGCTAATGAGACAGAGGATAGTGAAATAACGGAAACAGATATTGCGATATTTAATTTGCAGAAAACAACCAATCAATTTGTATGGGTGCCAGTAAAGGATGTATCAAGAATTTATGGTGTTGATGCTGATGGAAATTTATGGGGAAAATTATATAATTTTAATTCAAGTGGAAGAACAGCACTCAATTGGACAGAAACAGCTGGAATTATGAGTATAACAAGCAAAACAAATTATAGAGAACCAGATGTTACACGTTCTTATACAAGCTATGACATTGACTCAAAATTACAATCCTCTTTAGATGGAATGACACGATATGAATTATTAACCAAAGAATTAGAACAGGATTTTTACGCAACAATGAAGAGTATCCAAAAATATGGAGGATTTTATATTGGAAGATATGAAACAGGAAATTTAAGTAAAACTACAGCAGTAGTACAGAAAATGAATACAGATATTGATTCCCAAACCTGGTATACAATGTACGAAAAAAGTAAAGCATTAAGTGGAACAAATGATAATGTAACAACATCCATGATATGGGGATGCTTATGGGACGAAACCTTAGCATGGTTAGTAGAATCTGGAGCAACTATATCAGACGGAACAACATTAACCTATGCGCTAGTAGGAAGTAATTCAAAAAGTTGGGGAAATTATTACGATAATAGTATTAGTTATATTCCAGCTGGTAGTGATATACCAGAGGCAACAGCAGTGACAATAGAAAATTCTTCTGATTCATCAAACAAAATCCCAACAGGAAGTAGTGAATATACAAAGGCAAATAATATCTATGATATGGCAGGAAACGTAAGCGACTGGACTCTAGAGGCGAGCTCGACTTCCAACCGTGTCAATCGTGGTGGCTATTACCTTACGTCAGTTGTCTGTCCCGCTAGCCGTCGCTACGACGACGGTCCGACTAGTACCTACAACTCTCTCGGTTCGCGTCTGGCACTTTATATATGTAGTTCTACCCCCTGAAGCCAATAAATTAATTCATTTGCGAAACTAGAACTTGAAATATAAATTTTGAAAAGTAGAGATAAAAACTTAATCTGGATATGAGAAAAACTTTTGTAGATATAAAGTTTGGTCGAACTAAAATTATTTTTTAATTTGGCCTAAAAAATATATTATAGGGATAAATCGAAGAAGCGAACTCATCTAGCAATCATGTCAATCGTGGAGAGCATTACAATAACAATGGTTCCAGCAATCCGGCTAGCAACCGCAACAACAACAATCCTACCAATAACAACACTAACCTAGGCTTGCACTCTGCACTCTAATACCTATTCAGATTATGTATTTCACGGAATACATACAGTAATGTATTAGTATTAAAGAGATCTATTCCTTCCTAAGTCAAATAAAATTTTGACAGGGTAAAAAGGAATCAGCAGTATGTCTATTAGTAGAATTATGAATATAGGCACATTTGCGCATTATAAAGATAGACGAATAAAAAATAAAGAAGGAGGGG
>CALXRJ010000167.1 GCA_944390615.1 uncultured Clostridia bacterium
AAAAGATCAACTTCTTTTTGTGTTTCAGCTTTTGCATCATTCACCATTTGATCTGCTTTTTGTTTTGCTATATTTTTCACTTCTTCTGCTGTGGATTGAGCCATAAGTAATGTGTTTTGAAGAGTTCCTTCAATACTTTTGTAATGCTCTAGACTTGCATTTAATTCTTCTATTTTTTTAGATGCTTCGTTTATTTCTTTTTGTTTTTTGGCATAATCTACTCCTATTTCATCTAAGAAATCATCCACTTCTTCAACATTATAGCCATTCATAATTTGTTTCGAAAATTTCTTGTTTTCAATGTCTAGTGGTGTAAGCATAGTTTTAGCCCCCTTTTTAGTTAATACTATTTTTATTTAACCAAGAAACTGATAATTTATTTTTAATTTCTTCTCTTGCCATTTCATTTGTTATTTCATAATTCATAGGTGCTATTAAAAATATAGAATTAGATACTTTTTGAATATGGGCATCTAATGCATAGACTCCTCCACTGATAAAATCAACGATACGTCTTGCTACATCTTTATTTACATATTCAAGATTGACAATTACTGATTTTTTTTCTTTTAAAAATCCACAAATTTCTTCTGATTGTTCAAAACTAGTTGGTTGAGAAATTACCATTCTAATAGATTGTGTTTGTGGCATAGATACAACTTTATTATTTTTTTTGATAAAACCTTTTTTCTCCTCTACTGGTTCTTCTTCATAGTCATAGTCATATACATCATCTTCTTCTAATTCTTCATCCTCAGCTTGGTCCATTCCAAATAAATTCCAAACTTTGCTCATTATTGCACTTGACATTTTATCTCCTCCTAAAACGTTTTCGTTTTTGTTCAATATAGAAATAGTATCTTACATTTTTTACAAAAAGTCAATAGTTTGCATGAAATGTAATAATATTTTAATATTTTTGTAATATTTTTGTAATATTTATTGTTCTGTTGGATACAGTAAAATTGTATCATATTGTGAAATATTATTGTAATTTTGGATGTCAATTCCCAGTGAATTTAGTTCTTCTGTATCATAGGTGCTGATAATGGAATATTTTTCATTTCTTTTTAAAACTTTTACAATTACTTTTTGATTTTCCCCTGCTCTTTTTCTTACAACATATTTCATTCCATTTTCATCTTCTAATATAGAACTATTTGGTACTTTTAGTCCTGCATAACTCCACCAGGTAATATTAAAAGAAATTTTTCTGTATTGGATTAGTTCTTCTGTCAGAGTTTTTAAATCAAAAACAATTAAGACTTTTCCTTCGTCTTGACTAGCAATATATATGATTTCTGCTGTTATTTCATCTCCACTAGATAAGGTAATGGTTACATTATCTCCCACTTCTGCATTGTTAGCTGCTTCACTATTTAGCACAGTTGCTAAATAACAATTAAAATTATTGATTATCTTTCCGCGACTCTTGGGAGGTTGATACAATTTTTCCAGTTTTTAAGTCAAGATTTTCTAGTGTTTCTTCTGTTAAATTACTAAAATCATCTGGTGTAAGTACATCTTCTAATCCATCTACTCGATAAGAAACAACGCCTGCCTCTGGTGCTGTAATATATTCTGAGTTAGCAGTTAATTCTTGCTCATAACTTTCTTTTTGAGCTGTTAATTCTTGTATATAAGATCCACTCGGACTTAAACTACCTGCAATTTTAGCTTTTTTACTTGCTATTTCTTCAATCTCTTTTTTATATTCTGTTATGGTGTGTATATCAGTTAGTGTTTTTAAATTTTCTAATTTTTCATCAATTTGTTTTTCTAAGTTTCTTATGTCTGTTGAAAATATCGTTGGTTGGTTGGAAAGGGCCTCTTGTATTTTTACATTAATTTCTTCTATTTTATTTTTTATTTCTTCTTCGTTATTACTACTATATCTAAAAATAGTTTGTCCTTTGGCTGCTCTTTCTCCTTCTGACAGAATTGCAGTTAATCCATTTTTATAATTGTTTCCTTGTAAAACCTGCTCTTCTCTTATGATATAACCTGTTTCTGTTTCTTCGAGTGTTACCACACCACTTTCTATGATAACTGTCTCACTTGGTGTTTTTACCAGTAAATAAATGGAATAAAAAATATAGATTAAAATAACAATAAAAATTAGATAAATTACATATTTTTTTTGAAACTTTTTGTTTCTAATCTCTTCTAAATTTATTATTTTTCCCAATTCGTTCCCTCCAAAATAATAGAAATATTATCTTGCACATCCTTCAATCCATCTAGCCACTTTATGTTTTCCATTCTTTTAAACCAAGTTATTTGTCTTTTAGCATATCTTCTTGATTCTTGTTTTATTTTTTCAATTGCTTCTTCTTTTGTTATTTTATTTTCTAAATATTCTATCATTTCCTTATAACCAATTGCTTGCATTGCTGTTGGAAAATTAGGATATTTTTTGATTAAGTTTTTGACTTCTTCGATTAAGCCTTGTTCGATCATGTTATCTACTCTTTTGTTGATTCTTTGATAAAGAATAGACCTTTCTATATTTATGCCAAATACTTTGTAATCATATTTTACTTCCTTTTTTCTGGATTGTATTTCTTGCTCTGTTTTATTTTTACCTGTTGCATGATAAATTTCTAATATTCTTAAAATTCTTTTTTTGTCAT
>CALXRJ010000168.1 GCA_944390615.1 uncultured Clostridia bacterium
ATATGCAGATATTGTATTAAATCACAAAATGGGAGCTGATAAAGAACAGGATATTTTGGCTACCAAATGTGAATGGGGAGACCACAACAAAGAAGGAAATATCGAAAAAATAAAAGCAGCAACCAAATATACATTTCCAGAAAGACATCACAAATACTCGGATTTTGAATGGAATTGGACTCATTTCACAGGGATTGATTTAAATAGTGAAACAGGAGAACATGCTATTTTTAAATTTAAGGATAAAAAATGGCAACAATCAGTAGATAAAGAATTTGCCAATTTTGATTATTTAATGGGAGCAGATTTAGATTTTTCGAATAAAGAAGTTATAGAAGAATGTAAAAGATGGGGATTATGGTACCAAAAAATAACAAGAGTAGATGGTTTTCGATTAGATGCGGTAAAACATATAGATGCAGGATTTTATAAGGATTGGCTTAACTTTTTAAGAGAAGAAACACAAAAAGAATTATTTACCGTAGGAGAATATTGGAGCACAGATGTGACCAAACTCCATCATTATTTAACAGAAGTAGATGGCATAATGTCATTATTTGATGTACCGCTTCATAGCAATTTTTATCAGGCATCGATTAATCCAGAATTTGATATGTCAAAATTATTAAAGAAAACCTTAGTAAAAGAAAATCCTGGGAAAGCGGTAACCTTTGTAGATAATCACGATACACAACCCCGGTCAAGCATTGCAAAGTTTTGTTGAGCCTTGGTTTAAACAATTAGCTTATGCTGTAATATTACTTAGAAAAGAAGGATATCCATGTGTCTTTTTTGGAGATCTATTTGGAATTCCGCATTCCAATATACCACCAGTAGAAAGAATTAAAACACTTTTAACTTTAAGAAAATTAAAAGCCTATGGAAGGCAACACGATTATTTTGACCACAAAAATGTAATTGGCTGGACTCGTGAAGGTGATAATAGACACCTCGATTCAGGTCTTGCTGTGCTTGCTTCTAATTCGGTAGATAGTATCAAAAGAATGTATGTTGGAACCAGCTTTGCAGGAGAAAAATTTATTGATTGTTTAGATAATTGCCCAGATGTAATAACAATCGATGAGCAAGGTTGTGGGGTATTCAAAACAAAAGGCAAGAGTTGTTCGGTTTGGATTAGAAAATAAATTTACATTTTTTAGAACAAGAGAGTTACGATAAAAGGAGGTTAGTACAATGTAGAAAGAAAATACGGCAAAAAGCAATAAATAGTTTAATTAAAAGGGGAAAAAAATTATGGAAAACAAAGAAATAGAGCTATATGCTAGCAACAATTCAATTCTCATTTCACAAATTTGTGAAATACTAAAAAACAACGAAATACCTTATCTAATAAAAACAAAAGGAGCGGGTTCTTACTTAAACATAACTTTTGGAAAAACCACAGAAGAAACCAGTATCATCATTCCACAAGAAAACCTTGAAAAAGCAAGGAACTTAATAGCAAATTTACTTCCTACAGGAAATAAAGAAGAAGAACTAACGGAAGAAGAAAAAGAAGATGTTAAAAAATATACTACCATGAGACGATTAGGGGTTATAGGATTTGCCATAATTCCGACCATAATTTTAATCATTGCAATTGCAATAGCTATCAATTTAGGATAAAAAATAACGATAAAAGTAAGAGTTATTCTGTTTGACTCAAAAAATAGATTTTGGGACGCAGTTGGAAAAATATAAAATCATGAAAATAGTTTTGAATTTGACAAAAAAATTCAAAACTATTTTTTAGTTCTTACTTCTAGGATATGGTTTAGTTTCATCTGTTAATCCTAGAAGGTAGTCGGTAGAAGTATTGAAATATAAAGCTAATTTTTTCAAAGTATGATTTGGAATATTGATTTTACCTAGTTCATATTTACTATAATTTGTTTGGGATATATTTAAAAAATTTGCTACATCTTTTTGTTTTAGCTCTTTATCTTCTCTCATATCTTTTATTCTTAACATTTTTAACACCTCAATTATTATTATAAAAAAGTTATAAAATAACTATTGACATTTAGTTATAATTTAACTATAATATTTGAAAAAGTTATAAAATAACTATGAAGACAAGAATAAAATAATGGAGGAAAAGAATGGAAAAGAAACAAGAGAAAATTCAATTGAATTTGAAACAGAAAGAAAAAGGAATTACTTTAATGGCACTTATTGTAACAATCATAGTTTTGTTAATCCTTGCAGGAACAACAATTGCGACATTGACAGGAGATAACGGCATACTGACTAAAGCCCAAGAAGCAAAAGCTAAAACAGAAGAAGCACAAGAAAAAGAAGGTATAGAAATAGCAATTTTTTCTGTAGTAAGTAACGAAAACGGATATCAAAATTTAAACCAAATAAATTTACAAAATGAAATAGACAATCAATTTGGAAATGGTAAAGCAACCGTTACAGACAATGGAAATGGCACATTTACAGTTAGTTTTATTGAAAGTAAAAGAAATTATAATATTACAGCAAATGGAGTAGAAAAAGCAATAAATTGGGAAGAAGCTATGAAAAAAGCAAAAGCCCCAAATTCTCAAGATGAAGATAGAAATAATGGATATGTTGGAATTGGAACAGATGGAAATCCAGTTGACTTAGATAATTGGAATTATATCTTATACAATGGAACATATGCATTAAATACATTAGAAGCAATTGAAGGAGATGGAGAAAATTCTCCTACTGGATATATAGGAACAATCGATTCAGAAGGTAAAATCACAGGAACTATACCAACCTATATAAAAGGGCCAGAAGATAATAGTTTTATTCCAGTAACTAATTTAAGAGGAACTTTTTATAAGCTTTCAAATTTAAAGATAGCACCAAAATTACCGGAAACTATAGAAATATTAAGAGGAACATTTTCAAATTGTACAGCACTAATTGAAGCACCAATTATTCCGCAAAATGTAAAAAATATGAGATTAGCATTTTATAAATGTACTAGTTTAAGTAAAGCACCCAATATACCATATGGAGTAGAAGATATGAGAGCGACATTTTCCGATTGTACAAATTTAGTAACTCCTTGTGAAGAAATACCAAGCACGGTAACAAATATGATAGCAACCTTTCAAGGATGTCCAAAACTACAAGGAACTATAAGAATAGATGCAAATTTAACAGGTGCAGTAGATTTAGAAGATCCAGATAAATTTGATTATAGTGATTGTTTTCATAATACTGCAACTAACAGTTCAGGATTAAAAATAACAGGAACCTGTATTAAAATACCAGAACTTATAAATACAAAATCAGAAACCGCAAATATTACTACTAATTAAAGCATATAATAAAAGTGATTTCTCACATATACAAAATGCTTTGCATAAAGAAGAGCAATATGTATGGAGTATAAATTAGTAAAAAACTTCTTATGCGACAAAATAGTATATAAAATGAAATAAAAATAGAAAAGTAACAAGAGCTGTCAATTTATGTATTATGGCGATATAAATTGACGGCTCAAAATTTATTTTAACAACTTGTAAATTTAAAAAGAATGTAGTAAAATGAAAACACGATAAGGAAAATAATTTTCTAAAACATACTTAAAAAAGTATAGTAAAATTAAAAGACAAAGGAAGGAACAAACATGGGAAAATTCGTACACCTACATATCCACAGTGAATACAGCTTACTTGACGGAGCAAACCGAATAAAAGACCTGCCAGCAAGAGCCAAAGAACTAGGCATGGATGCCATGGCAATCACAGATCATGGTGTTATGTATGGAGCCATCGACTTTTATAAAACTTGTAAAAAAGAAGGCATCAAACCAATTATAGGATGTGAAGTATATGTAGCTCCAAGAAGCAGATTTGACAAAGAACCAAATATCGATAATAAATACAATCACCTAATCTTACTTGCCAAGAACATGAAAGGCTACCAAAATTTAAGTAAATTAGTATCTTTAGGTTTTATTGACGGCTATTATTATAAACCAAGAATCGATTTAGAAATCCTAGAACAATACAGTGAAGGTCTAATTTGCCTAAGTGCGTGCTTAGCTGGAGCCGTAAACCAAGCACTTCTAAATGGACAAAACGAAAAAGCAGAAGAAATTGCCTTATGGCATAAAAAAGTATTTGGAGAAGACTATTACATCGAAATTCAAAACAATGGAATCAAAGAACAGGTATTGGCTAATCAAAAATTAGTGGGGCTTGCTAGAAAACTAGATATTCCACTTGTTGCCACAAATGATGCTCATTATCTAAAAAAAGAAGATGCCTATAATCACGAAGTACTACTATGTATTCAAAC
>CALXRJ010000169.1 GCA_944390615.1 uncultured Clostridia bacterium
AAACCAGAAATTCTACCAATTGTAAAAAATCTTGCCAAAGAAGGTTATGAAATCTATGCTACTTTTGGAACCGCCAAATATCTGACAGAAAACGGTGTGGAAAAGGTAGAAACAGTTCCTAAAATATGGGAAGGAACTCATAGTATACCAGAACTAATTCACTCTGGTAAATTAAGCCTAATTATTAATACACCAACCAAAGGAAAAGAAGCAAACAGAGATGGTTTCAAAATAAGAAGATTGGCGGCAGAAAGCAAAGTACCTTGTTTTACAGCAATTGATACCGTAATCGGTTTTTATGACGCTATAGCCAAAGGATTAAAAGAAGAAGATTTAGAAATTGTAAATATAGCAGACATTTAGTTTACAAAAAGAGGCTTTAATTGTATTACCAATTAGGTCTCTTTTTTTAAAATATTTATTTTTCAATGTTTGTAAAAAACTATTGCTATTTTATTTCTTTTTTAGTAAAATAAAGTCGAAATAAAATACTATATAAAAGAAACAGGAGAGTATCAAATTGAAAGATATCTTAACACTAGGAATTGAAACCAGTTGTGACGAAACATCTGTCGCAGTCGTAAAAAATGGAAGAGAAATATTATCTAATATCATAGACACACAAATTCCCATCCACGAAAAATATGGAGGAGTAGTACCAGAAATAGCCTCTCGTAATCATATAGAAGCAATTTCAAGAGTTACCAAATTAGCCTTAAAAGAAGCAAAGGTAGAATTTAAAGATATGGATGCTATCACACCAACTTATGGACCAGGTTTAGTAGGAGCTTTATTAGTGGGAGTCTCCTATGCAAAAGCCCTTTCTTTTGCTATCCATAAACCATTAGTCGGAGTAAACCATATTCATGGACATATTGCGGCAAATTATCTAACCCATCACGAATTAAAACCACCATTTCTATGTTTACTAATTTCAGGAGGAAATACGCAAATCATCCATCTAAAAGATTATACCAAATTTGAGATACTTGGCAAAACCAGAGATGATGCCATTGGAGAGGCATTTGACAAAGTGGCAAGAGTAGTAGGCTTAGACTATCCAGGAGGACCTAAAGTTGATAAATTAGCAGAAAAAGGAAAACCCAACATAAAACTACCAAAAACGCATTTCGAAGATTCTTTGGATTTTAGTTTTAGTGGCATAAAAACAGCAGTTATCAACTTAAACCATAATACCAAAGACATCAATCAAGCAGATTTATGTGCCAGCTACGAAAAAACAGTAACAGAAGTTTTGATCGAAAACACCCAAAAAGCAATTAAGCAAACAGGAGTAGAAAGTCTTGCTATTGGTGGAGGAGTTTCTGCCAATGCCTACATAAGAAACGAAATATTAAAATTACAAACAGACAAACTAAAAGTTTATATGCCAGACTTAAAATTATGTACAGACAATGCAGCCATGATAGCATCAGCGGGGTACTACAATTATATAGCTGGGCAAAGAAGTGAACTAAACTTAAATGCAATTCCAAACTTAAAAATCATGTAAACAAGGAGGGCTATTCATGGCAATTTACACAATAGGAGATTTACATTTATCTTTTGAAAATCCAAAACCCATGAATATATTTGGTGAAAATTGGAACAATCATACAGAAAAAATAAAAAAAGACTGGTTGACAAAAGTAAATCCAGAAGACACTGTAATACATCCAGGGGATTTTTCATGGGCGATGTATTTAAAAGATACGGTAAAAGATTTTGAATATTTAAATAGCCTTCCAGGAAGAAAAATCATGTTAAAAGGAAATCATGAATATTGGTGGACAACAGTTACCAATATGAAAAATTTTCTTGCTGAACATCAATTTCAAAATATAGATTTTTTACAGAATAATAGTATAGAAGTAGAAGATAAAATCATATGTGGGACAAGAGGGTGGAGCTTGATAAGTGAGAGAACAGAAAGTAATCAAAAAATGATAAATAGAGAGGCTCTAAGATTAGAACTTTCCATTAAAGATGGTCTAAACAAAGGAAAAGAAATCATAGTATTTATGCATTATCCACCTATTATAAAGCAAAATATTCACACAGAATTTATGGAAATACTACAAAAATATCATATCAAAAGATGCTATTATGCTCACCTTCACAGTAAAGCAATAGAAGATGCTATAGAGGGAATAGTGCAAGGAATAGAATTCAAACTAGTTAGTGCAGATAGTCTTGACTTTAAACTACTAAAAATAGAATAGGGAGCCATTGGGACCGGGTCTTTTTGGTCCCCAGGACCAAAAAGACCCGGTCCCAATGGCTCCCAAACGGAGGAATAAAATGCTAGATTTAGATAAGTCGGTTCAGTATGTAAAAAATGTAGGACCTACCAGAGTAAAGCTGTTAAATAAATTGAATATCCATACTTTGCAAGACTTAATTTCTTATTTTCCTAGAAATTATGAAGATAGAGGAGTTGCCAAAAAATTAGCAGATTGTCAAGATGGAGAAGAAGCTTTAATTAAAGCAACAGCTATTACCAAAGTTTCAGAGATTTTTGCTAGAAAGCTTAAAATCTATCGATTGGTGGTAAGAGATGGAGAAAATCCTTGTACCATTACTTGGTATAATCAAAGTTATTTAAAAAATATTTTCAAAATCGGACATACCTATAATTTTTATGGAAAAGTAGAAGTAAAACTCGGAAGGTATGAGATGAAATCACCGATTTTTGATGAATCTGGTGAAAACAAAAACACAGGAAAAATTATACCAATTTATCCATTAACTTATGGAATTAGCCAAAATACGATAAGAAAGATCATAGAAAATGGTGTTAGTGAAGCCTATGGGAATTTAGAAGAAACCTTACCAGATTATATACGAAAAAAATACAACTTATTAGAAATAAATGAAGCAATCAAAAAAATACATTTTCCCGAAAACAAATTAGATTTCATAAAAGCAAGATACAGACTAGTATTTGAAGAATTACTAGGTTTTCAACTAGCTCTTTTACATATCAAAGAAAACTACAAAACAGAAGAAAAAGGAATCGCCTTTAACAAAGATGTCCAAATGAGTGATGTTATTCATACTTTGCCATTTCATCTTACCAAAGCACAGCTTAGAGTATTAGAAGAAATTGATCAAGACATGGAAAGTATCAGACCAATGAATCGACTTTTACAAGGAGATGTTGGCTCAGGAAAAACAATTGTCAGTATCATTGCAAGCTATAAAGCAGTAAAATCGGGCTACCAAGTAGCAATACTTGCGCCAACAGCTATTTTAGCTTCCCAACATTTTGAAAATTTTAAAAAGACCTTAGACCAATTTGGTATTAAAGTAGAGTTACTCATATCTAGTATAACCAAAAAAAATAAACAAGAAATCAAACAAAGACTAGCAGATGGAGAAATTGACATTTTAATTGGAACACATGCTATGTTAGAAGAAGATGTCATTTTTAAAAATTTAGGATTAGTGGTAACAGATGAACAACATCGTTTTGGCGTCAAACAAAGAGCTAAAATTGCATCAAAGGGAAACAATCCAGATGTAATTGTCATGTCTGCTACACCAATTCCCAGAACACTGGCATTAATTCTATATGGGGACCTAGATATCTCAATTATTGATGAACTTCCACCAAACCGAAAAAAGATTGACACATTTGCTGTAACTAAACAGTTAGAAGACCGATTAAATGGATTTATTGCCAAACAAATTGAAGCAGGAAGGCAGTGTTACATTGTTTGTCCACTAGTAGAAGAAAACGAAGAAATGGATTTAAAATCTGTTGTAGAACTATGTGAAAAACTACAAAATGCGACATTTCCACAATATCGAGTAGAATATTTACATGGCAAAATGAAACAAAAAGAAAAAGATGATATTATGTTAAGATTTAAAAAAGGTGAAATTGATATTTTAATTTCCACAACAGTAATTGAAGTTGGAGTAGATGTGCCTAATGCTAATATTATGGTCATTGAAAATGCCGAGCGTTTTGGACTAGCCCAGCTTCACCAATTAAGAGGAAGAGTGGGCAGGGGAGAATACAAATCTTATTGTATTTTAAAATACGAAGGAAAAGGAAAAGTCGTACAAGAGAGAATGAAAATTATGTGCCAAACTAATGATGGTTTTGTAATATCAGAAAAAGATTTAGAGCTTCGTGGCTCTGGAGATTTCTTTGGAACCGCGCAACATGGCATTCCAGAAATGAAAATTGCTAATCTTTTTGAAGATATAAAAGTAGTCAAAGAAGTACAAGATTTATCTTGTAAAATACTAGCAGAAGATCCAAACTTAGAACAAGACAAAAATAAAAAACTGAAAAAATTAATTGCTAGTAAATTTACCAAAAGAATTGAAATTTAACAGAGGAGTGATAAAAATGGTTGGAAAAATAATAGCATTGTTACTTATCTTAATTGGGGTTGTATTTGTTTTTGATGCAAGACCTTTAAGTGATAAATGGTTTGGATTTGGGGACCAAAACGAGGCTACAGCAGGGCTAAAAATTTTAGGATTTTTGTTTAGCATGATTGGAGCGATTATTTTATATGTGTTACAATAGTCAGTAAAAAAAATTTTGAAAACTATTGATAAAAAATTACAATTTGTATATAATACAAATTATAAAAATCATGGAGGGAACGAATGAAAAATAAAAATGAATTAAGTTATAAAAAATTAAAAATGACTTGTGATCCAAATATATTTAAGTTCGAAACAACAGAAAACTTAGAACCCATCACCACAGGAATTGGACAAGATAGAGGAATAAAAGCCTTAGAATTTGGAATCAATGTCGATATAAAAGGTTACAACATCTACTTAGAAGGACCAAGTGGTGTTGGAAAAACCATGTATACGAAAAATTATTTAAGAAAAATAGCCAAAAAGAAAAGAGTACCACCAGATTGGTGTTATATTTATAATTTCAATAATCCCAATGAACCAATAGCAGTTTCACTTCCAGCAGGGCATGGAAAAGAATTTAAAGAAGACATGGAAAACTTTATCAAAGAAATCAAAAAAGACATAAAAGATACCTTTAATAATGATGACTTTGAAAAAGAAAAAGCATTTATCAGACAAGAATATGAAGAAAAAAGAGAAAAATTAATGAACAAATTAGAAAAAGATGCTTTAAACCAAAGCTTTCAAGTAAAATCAGCCCAAAATGGAATTTATATGATGCCAATTTTAGATGGAAAAGCCTTAAAAGAAGAAGAATTTGACCAATTAGATGAAACTGTAAAAAGTAGTTTTGAAGAAAAATCAGCAGTTGTTCAACAAATGATAATGGACGTGATAGGAAGAATTAAACAAATAGAAAGAGCCTCAAACAAAAAAATAGAAGAATGGCAATCAAATGTAGCTTTACTTACTGTAAATGTTCATATCAATCTTTTAAAATCAAAATATAAAAGAAACAAAAAAATCAATCAATTCTTAAATGAAGTAAAAAAAGATGTATTAAAAAATGTTCCCATATTTTTAGCAGAAGATACCAACCAAGCAGCACAACATCCAATGCAAGCTCCGCAACCAATGGGACAACCACAAGACCCATGCTTAAATTACAGAGTAAATTTATTTGTAGATAATAGCGAATTAGAAGGTGCTCCTGTTATCATGGATTCCAACTATTCTTATCAAAATATTTTTGGAAAACTAGAATATGAAAATTATTATGGAACATTAAAAACAGATTTTACAATGTTAAAATCAGGGTTATTACAAAAAGCAAATGGTGGTTACATCATCTTTCAAGCAAGAGACTTATTAGCCAATGGTATTTGTTATGATATGCTAAAAAAAGCACTTAGAATCAAAGAAATTGGAATCGAAAATTCCAATGAACAACGTTCTTCTATGGTAATGATATCTTTAAAACCAGAGCCAATTCCATTAGATTTAAAAGTGGTTCTAATAGGGGACGCAGCCATATATCAAGCACTACTTGCTATGGATTCCGATTTTAAAAACCTATTCAAAATAAAAGTAGAATGGGAAGAAGTAGCAGAAATGAATGAAGAAAATGTAAATCGTTTAGCTAGAATCATTCATGACTATTGTGAGCAATCAGAGCTTTTACAATTAGACAAATATGCCATAGCAAAAGTAGTAGAATGTGCATCACGTATGGCAGGAGACCAAACGAAAATTTCAACCCTATTTAATGATTTATTTGAAATCATAGGAGAAGCCTCTACTTGGGCTAAAATGTCAAAAGCAAAACTAGTTACTCCAAATTTTATTGACAAAGCACTAAAAGAGCAAAAAGAAAGAGTCAAAAAATATGATTCTTTATATACAGAAATGATAAAAGACAATTCTTTATTAATCTCAACATCAGGCAGTAAAGTTGGTGAGCTAAACGGCTTAACCGTTATGACAATTGGAAACACAGCATTTGGTAAACCAGCCAAAATCACAGTAAACACTTATACCGGAAAAAGTGGTATCATCAATATAGAAAGAGAAGTAGAAATGTCAGGTTCTACACATTCTAAAGGTGTCCTTATCTTAAATGGCTTTTTAGGAGAACGATTTGCTCAAGACATTCCACTTAGCCTAACAGCGAGTATCTGTTTTGAACAACTTTACAATGGTGTAGATGGAGACAGTGCCTCTAGTACAGAACTATATGGTTTACTTTCTAGTTTATCAGAAATACCAATTAATCAAGCAATTGCCGTTACGGGCTCTGTTAACCAAAAAGGAGAAATTCAACCAATTGGTGGTGTAAATGAAAAAATAGAAGGATTTTACCAAATATGTAAAATGAGAGGCTTAGACGGTTCTCATGGTGTTATGATACCAGTTCAAAATGTAAAAAACTTACAATTATCAGAAGAGGTCATTGATAGTGTAAGAAATGGATTATTTACCATTTATGCTATATCGACAATAGATGAAGGAATTGAAGTATTAACAGGTGTTCCAGCAGGAAAAAAAGACAAAAATGGTAAATTCCCAGCAGGAACGGTTAATTACCTAGTTTATGAAAAATTAAAAAAATATGCGGAGATAAGTAAAAATGATGAAGTTAAAAAATAATAAAGGAGTTACTTTAGTTGCATTAACCATAACAGTTATTGTTTTATTAATCCTTACCAATATAGTTATATATAATTCTAGTAGTCATTTAGCAATGAAAAATGTTAATAATTTATATAGTGATATTGATTCCATTAGCACAAAAGTATCAGACTATTATTTAACCAATAATAGTCTTCCCATATATGGGGAACAAGTTTATTTTAATGACAAAGAAGCATTAAAAACCTTATTTCAAGTAAATGGTGGTACAGGAGATGAAATCAATCCCAATGACGATGGACCATATTATGTATTAAACTTATCGCGATTAGAAAATCTTACCCTAAATTATGGTAGAGATTACGGAAAATGGGCAGCAGATTCGTCTTATCAAGATTACCAAGACTTATATATCATCAATGGCGTAACCCATCAAATCTACTATCCAAAAGGCATTACATATCAAGATACAGTTTATTTTACGATGGATTTAGGAGATGAAGTAATTAATAAGATTGAAACAGCAAGTATGCCAGATGGTGTTACACTAACCGTAAACGAAGTCAATAAAAATACCATTAGTGGTGAAACAAAAGTCATGATAGAGGCTAATATTACTTTAGATTTAAATGCAGATTATACAACAGAAAATTTACAGTATGGCTGGAAAGTAGCAGGAGATACAAGTGATGTAACCTATACAAAATTTACTTTAGATGAAAATAATGCAGCAACTTTAACAAGTAAATTACTAGAAAATAGTACAGACTATTATTTATATATTAAAGTTTTTGATATAAATGGTTATGAGCATATCGTAGAACAAATTGCTACAACCGAGACAATGCCATATTTACCAAGTGATAATTTTACAAGAGTAGCGGGAACAGATTTAAGTACAGGATTAGTAATAGAAGATGAACTAGGAAATCAATATGTATGGGTAGAAGTGCCAAGAACAGATGAAGTATATCCAACAGCTACAGCAGATTTAGATTTTGATACTTTAACAGGAACAAATTTGACAAATGCATATACAGCAATAGAAAACGATTTGCATACCTATACAAGCCTATATAGAGATGAAACCGATTATACAGATGAATATTATGCAAATGATACAACAGGTTTGACACAGGATGAATACAATACATTAAAGCAAACAATGTTAAAAAGTGTGTATGTGAATGAAGGATTTTGGATAGGAAGATATGAAGCAGGAATAGCAAATTATAGAACCGATTATACAGAAATAGATAGTAGTTCTGCCATACCAAGTTCCAAAGCAAACCAATATCCATACACCAATGTACATTGTAGAGAAGCTCAGGAATTAGCAAGTAGAGTGGATAGCGGAGATTATACAAGTAGTCTAATATTTGGCGTTCAATGGGATTTAGTGTTAAAATATTTAGAAGTAAAAGCAGTTGAACAAGGAGAAAACTTAGCTACCATACAGAACGAATTAAATGCAAACAGTACAGGTTGGGGAAATTACCTAGATACTACTTATAATATTACAAGAGCAATCGCAAAATATTCATTAACAGAAGGAGAGAGTTGGCTAAGTACACCCTATAACAAAGAAGTGAAAGGAAAAGTATTGCTAACAACTGGGGCAAGTGATACATTTTGTAAGCAAAATATTTATGATTTAGCAGGAAATGCTTGGGAATGGACGCTTGAATATGCGGCAGAC
>CALXRJ010000170.1 GCA_944390615.1 uncultured Clostridia bacterium
AAGATAGTGTAAAGTAATCTATGAAAAAATAGAATATGAAAAACTATCAAGAAAAATAAATGGGGAGAAAAAATGAAAACAATATCCATAGATCATATCATACAATATTTAAAACAATGGTTTACCAAAGACCGAAAAAGGATTTTTTTCATAACTTTGCTTGTAGGATTATTGGTACATTTTGAACTATATGCAAAAGAACTACTAGCTTATGATGGCTACTGGCATTATGGGACTTTTTTAGCAAAAGGTTGGGAAATATCACTTGGCAGATTTTTACTTCCAGTGTCTGATTTATTAAGAGGAACCATTGTCGTATCTGTTTTAACAACAGCATTATCTTTAATTTGCATTGCTTTGTCAGCCATCTTTTTAACAGAAACATTGAAGATGAAAAAAGGCTATTTAAAAATATTAGTAGGAATATTATTGGCTGTTACGCCTACCATATCCCTAACATTCATGTACCCTTATACTGCATTTGGGTATAGTTTGGCGATGCTTTTTTCCATACTATCTGTATATTTTTTAAACAAAGAAAAAAACAAAAAAAATATCATTTTCTTTTTGTTCTGTATTATAACCACCTTAGCATTTTATCAAGCATATTTATGTGTGATAACAACATTATGGATTATTACCTACTTTTTCAAGATAATAGAAGAAAAAGTAACCCTCAAAGAATTTTTAATAGATCTATTTCTCATAATCATTGGTATGGTACTGTATTATATCTGTTTTAACATCATAGTAAACCTATTCAACTTAAGCATTACAGATTATAGTAATGGTAGTTCTATATTTCGGGTTAGCAACTTTAAAAAATTTATGGCAATCGATTCAAAATACATATCTTACATTTTATCAGTTCTATTTTACAGATGAGATTTTGCATAATTTATCTTGGTATAGACATTTCATGAATGGTGCTATGTTTGTTTTAATCATCATCAATTTTATTGCAATGATAATAGAAAAAAAACACTATCATTCCAAAAGTAAAATGATAGCACTAGGATTATTAATTATTACTTTTCCTATTTTTGCTTGTTCCATCGAAATGATTGCACAAGCTAGAACAATTAATTTATTAATGGCATCTTCTCTATATTTGCCAATTATAGTTTTGTTCAAACAAATGGAAATGTTAAAAGAAACAGGTATTCATAATTGCCTAAATATAGTATCTTTTTTACTAGGAATTATTCTTATCTGGACCTACATTTTATCCAATAATGCGACTTATGTTGCAACAGATTTATACAACCAACAAATGTATTCTGTAGGAAGTAGTATTGTCGAAAAAATAAAAGAAAATGACCAAATTACAGCAGATACACCGATTGTAATTGCTGGAAAATTAGACATCTCTTTACAAAATGATGAATTATTAAATTTGACAAATTTTGATGTAGCACATGTCAATATATGGACCTGGCAAATATTTTTGCAAGACCATTTAGGACTAGGAAGAAATATTTGCAATTTTGAAGAAGCAAGTGAAATAACTGGATCGGAAGAATTCTTCCAAATGCCAGTTTTTCCAAAAGAAGGTTCTATTAAAATGATTCATGGAACAGCAGTAGTAAAAATAGGGTATTAATGATTAGATAAGAAATGGGAACAAAAGTCATGAATTTGTTTGGCTGAAATGACACCTTCTCTTAAAATATGGGGAACCTCGTCAATTACTTGAACAATGGTAGAGGAAATACCAAGTTTACTATTTCCGCCATCAATATAACAGTCAACTTGTTCTTTAAAATCTTCCATAATGTTTTTTATATTGGTTCCACTTGGTTTCCCTGCAATATTAGCACTAGGGGTAGCAATGGGAACATTAGCATATTCTATTAATTTAAGAGCAATTTCATTTTGGGGCATACGAACACCAAATGTATTAGTAGTGCCTGCTACAATAGAAGAAACTTTATGGTTTGTTTTTACAATTAGTGTCAAAGGACCTGGAAAAAATTCATGAATTAATGCATATTCTAAAGGAGTTGGTTTTTGGGCAATGAGTTCTATCATCTCTAAGCTATTGACTAATAAGCTTGTATTTTGGTGGAAAGGTCTATGTTTTATTTCATATAATCTTTTTATAGCACCTTCATGAAATGCATTGGCTCCGATACCATATACAGTTTCTGTTGGAAATACGACAATTCCTCCGTCTTTTATGATTTGTGCAGCTTGCTTTAATTGGTTAATGTTATTTTTATTAGTTAAATCTAAATACATGCTAGTTTCCTTCTTTCTTAAATTAGATAGTATGATTATATAATAAAATTTAACAATTATAAAGGTTTAGAGTTGGTGATTTAATCACCAACTCTGTTTGTGAAACAATTTTTTCCATTAGCCGAATCTTTGGATGATATCCTGCCAACTGCAGTAAGCCTGTTTTTCACAGACTTTTTTGCAAATAGGATTTTGCAGCAGCACTTCGTACATTTTGTCTTCATCATAGAAATAAACATCTCCTGTGGAGTGCTCGGTATCTTTTTTTAAGATTTGGAGCATTTCGTTAATTTCTTTGTTGGGCAGATTTCCTATCTCTTTGCAGACCTTCTTAAAAAAGGCCGTGTTATGATAGTTATCTCGTACGAAGCGTGTTCTAAAAAATGGCTGATTTACCCCTCCTTTTTCTTCTGCCTCGGTATTTTTGGCAATACTTGCCAATGTTTTGCGGCTAGAATGAAAGCCCGCATTGCTGTCATAATGCATCAGATGTCCTCCTATCTGTTTCACAAAGGTTCATACAAATAGCGATTTGTATGATAAGTGTCAAGTTTCTATAATATTTTAATATATTTTGGTTAATCTGTCAAACCAAAAAAAGTAATAAAACAGAAACAATTTCAGGGATTGAAAAATTATTCTTTAAATGGTATGATAATAAAAATAAGAAAAGGAGGAAAAAGATGGAAGAGAGAGAAGTAAAACCTTTTACAATGTGGCGACATTTTAAAGGAGCAAGATCATTTGTCATTACAGTAGCAGAGCATAGTGAAACAGGCGAAAAACTAGTTGTTTATCGTTGCATGGATAATAACGGAAAAACCAATCATAAAGATGGAATTTATGCTAGACCATTAGATATGTTTTTATCAGAAGTAGATCATGAAAAATATCCAGATGTAAAGCAAAAATATCGTTTTGAAGAGATGAAAGAAGAAGAATAAGGTGTTTTGATGATAAAAAAGTGAAAATACCATAAAAAGAGTATCATTAGGATTTTAAAATACCAAGGATACTCTTTTTATCATCCAAATAAAAGTAATAATCTAAAAATCCCTACATAAAATGATAAAAAAAGAAAGAAAGAGGTCAATAGAAAAATGATGAAAAAAATTAACCAAACTCGTAACCTGATAACCATCATATGTCTTACTTTAATGATTTTTACCATAACCGTTATTGCAAAACCTGAAAGTACCAAAGAAACCATAGCAACCACAAGTACATTAAGCAATACAAAAATTGGATGGGGTATCAAAAGAAGCGATAACCATAATCAACCAGATTTGGGAACTACTAATCAACAATTAATCGACAAATATAATGGAATTGCAATGGGAAACAGCCAAGATAAAAATATCTATTTAACCTTTGATTTAGGGTATGAAGCAGGATACACAGAAAATATACTAAATGTATTAAAAGAAAAAAATGTGCCAGGAGCATTTTTTATAACAGCACACTACTTAAATACAGCATCTGATTTAGTAGAAAGAATGATAAACGAAGGACACATTGTAGGAAATCATACACCTAACTTCTTAATGTCCGGCAGTAATATAAAGGCAAAATGTTAGAATAATGGCCTATTTTGAGCAAATAAAAACAAGTAGCATAAAAATTTAAATATTGGGATATAGGAATCAATTCTATGGATTTTTCAAATTTAATTGTATAAAAAAGAAAGTTGTGATATGATAATTTCAAAATAATAACGAGAAGAAGAAGCCTAACTAAATTTAAGAAAAATAAATGCAGAAAAGAGATCAGTTATGAAATTAATTAAAATTCCCGAAGATAAATATTATGAATATAAAATGCAAGCCATGTTTGATTGCTATAAATGGGATCCCCAGTTTTGTGACAATAACACTTTATCAAAACACATATTGCTATTAACCAAAAAAGAAAATGAAGAATTGATAAAACTAACAAAAAATCTTGATAAAGAAACTAGATTAGCAGAAGAATATATAAACAAAAATGTTAAAATTGCAAAAAAGTTAGTACTTCCGAAAAAGATTTTAGAACAAATGCCTAATATGCAAAACTATGACAAAAATCAAAATATTAGACTTATGAGATATGATTTTCACCCAAGTATCGATAATCATTGGGTTGTAACAGAAGTAAATAGTGATTGCCCAGGTGGATTTGCAGAAAGTTCCCTTTTACCAGATATAGCACGTAAAACAATTGGTATGCCTGAATTAGAATATCATAAAAAAAAAAAAAAAATGGTAGAGACGATAAACCATAAATTAAATAAAAAAGGTACGATTATGATGGTACATTGCACTTGTTTTAGTGATGATAGACAAGTTATGCAATATTTGGGAGATAGACTTGCAAAAGAAGGGTATAAGATTATTTATGGAGCAGCAGATCATATTAGATTTAAAGAGAAAAAAGCTTATTGTATTTTAGACAACAATCAAGTTGGTATTGATTTCATTTTTAGATTTACCCCATTAGAATGGCTGATCCAAATGAAACCACGAAGATGGGATGGCTATTTTAACACAAAAGTGATATCTTGTAATCACCCGATTAGTATATATGCACAAAGCAAAAGATTTCCATTGGTTTGGGAAGACCTAGAAAAAGCTGGTATTTGTATGAAAACATGGAAAAAATTATTACCAGAAACACTAGAAGTAAAAGATTTAGGTTTCCAAAAAGGATTTATCTATAAACCAGTTTATGGTAGAGTTGGAGAGAAAATTTCTATAAAAGAAGCATGTAAAGATGATGAATATGAAAAAATTTTACAAGATGTAAAAAAACATCCAAAGCAATATTTAGCACAAAAAAGATTTCAAAGCAAGCCATTAAAAAGTGAAGAAGGAAAAGAATACCATATTTGCCTTGGTTCGTACACAATAGAAGGAGAGCATGCAGGATATTATGCAAGAATGAGTCTATATCCAAGAATTGATTCCTATGCAGAAGATATACCAGTAAAAATAAAAAAATAGAGGATAAAAAAATGAGTGGAAAAGAAATATATCAAATATATGCACCAAATGGAGCCAAATGGATAGAGTGGGTAAGGCCAGTTCCGTTTGTTGCCATCGATACTTATAACAGAAAACCAATTGTAGATTGGATAGATAGAAAAGCCATGTTTTTAAAAAAATATCAACAAGATACGGCTATATTTATTGATTTACCCGGTAAAGAAAGTATAGAACTTAGTATAGATTTAGCCTATAAGGGGTATAGACCAATTCCAATATTGAATGGAACAGATGAACAACCAGGCTCCCAAGCTACAACCAATACGTATGCAATTGAAAGTTGTTTGATAAATGGTAGTGAAAAGTTAAAAAATATAAAATTAGAAGATGATGCAAATCCGGCATTTTTGCTAGATAGCTATAGAACCAATCGATACAGAGCAAAAGAATCTATTTTTGATAATAGTTGGGATTTATACAAACAAGATATTCCATCAGCTGAATATTTCAAACAAAATGGTATACTGAAAATCATAGTAGTAGGAGATACCATCCAACAAGACTTAAAAAAAATTTTCTTAAAATTTCAAAAAAAAGGGCTTGACATTTATCTAACAGATGGATACACCTTCCCTAAAAAAGTTAAATTAACAAAAACAATAAAAGAACGATTAGAGAAAGAAGAAATATAGAATTATGATTGAATTTAAAAATAGAATAGTACAATTTGGCTTTGGTGCAGTAGGAAAAAGTTTTTTTGAAAAAGTTTCCCAAGAAATAAAATTTGATAAGAATAACTATTTTGTAATATCCAGAGAAAAACTGGAATACACATTTTTTCTGGAACTTGGCGGAAACATGGGAAATTTCATTGTAGCAGATATTCATAGAGAAAATTTTAAAAAAATATTTTCTCAATATCTAGCAGAAGGAGATTTATTAATTGACTTTGCTGATAGTGTAGGCACAAAGGATTTTATAGAATGGTGTGCTGAGAAAAACATCATGTATTTAAACACAGGAGAAACAGATTGGAGTGATAATTGGTATAATATTTTTGATGAAAATTTGAAAAAAATTGAACTACGAAATCAATTAAAACAAAAAAGGAATGTCAACAAAT
>CALXRJ010000171.1 GCA_944390615.1 uncultured Clostridia bacterium
TAAACTATCAATCAAGCTCAATCTCATACATATATAGATTAAATCTTGATAACCTGTACTAAAATATCTTAATTCTTTATTGGATCCTTGTTCATTAATTTCCACATTAAGATTTACATCTAAATTAACATCCATTTCTTTTCCATTTATCCATTTCAAATTTTTGATAAAACTTTCTTTCATGCCTTTTAAATAATGAGATGAAAATTGTTCTTTTGCGGTTTCTAGAAATTTTTTAGTTTTTTCAAGAATTGTACAGTTTTCTTGCATAGTTTGAATTTTTTGATCTAATTCTTCTAATTCATTTTCTAGGTCAAAAACTGTTTCTAAATTACTTTCTAATAAATCAATCTGATTTTTATTGTAATTTTTTTCATCATTTAGTCGATTTATTTCATTTGTTAAATCTTTTATTTTTTCTTCTAGTTCGTTTTTGTCTATTTCTTGGCTATTTTCGTCTTTTTCTTGGCTTTCTAAATTTTGGATAGGATTTTCTTTTTCATAATCTTCTTTTGCTTTTAATCTTACTTCATAATCTTGCTTTTGTCTCTCAAATTCATTTTTTTTCATTTTGATTTCTTGGGCATAATTTACATAGGAACTTGTTATTTCTGTAAAATATTTTAATAAATAATTTTTTATACTTTCTTCTAATTCTCCCAATTTTTTCATAATTGCATTTTGTTTTTCCAAAGTCATATCTATTGTATTTTTTAAGTCTTTATACTTTATGAATTTAGTTTTTATTTCTGTTAGTGTAATGACAGTGTCTAAATTTGGATCATTACTAGCATATTCTGCTAAAAAATTTTCTACCCCTTTTTGTAAATGAGAAGCTTCTTCTGTTAAATTTTGTTGTAATGCTAATAATTCTTTTATCTCTTTTTCTTGATTGGAATATTGTTTTAATTTTTTATCCATAGCATGGTTCTTTAGGAAAAATAAAATAAGTCCTATTATTCCTATTAGAAAAGTAGGTAAATAGATGGGAAACATTTGCTGTGTAAAAGTAATGATTCCTACTATGATAAATAAAGCCGAACATAAACATAATAGCCATTTCATCTTTTTTTCTTTTTTTATTTGCGTTCTTAAACTTTCTTCTTCTTTTTTTAAATTAGAAATTTTTTCTTCCTGTAAGGCTAGTTTATTTTTTATTTCATGGATATTGTTATATTCTGAAATTTTTTGATTGATTTGTTCTTCTGAAATTTCTTTATTTTGAAATAGTTGTTTTAAATTTTCTATTTCAGGAACATTTTCTGTATCTTTTTCGTAATTTTTTATCTCTAGTTTATATTTTTCTAGTAATAAACATTTTTCGATTAATGTTTCGATTTCTTCTTCTGTTGGTACTCCTTCTTTGAAAAATTTTTCATATTCTTGTAGTATTTTTTTGCTTTGTTCTACATTGTTTTGTAATATTTTATAGTTTTCTAATTTTGCTTTTTTAGTTTCTTCCTCTATTTTTAAAGTAAGTATTTTTTTCAGATTTTCTTGTTCTTGTTGTTTTTCTTTTAAAATTTGCTTTAAACTATCATTTTTGTCTATTCTTTCTTGCAGTGCTTTTTCATCAATTTTGCTTTGCTCTAATCTTTTTTCTAGTTTGGATTTTTCGAGGATTTTTTCATTAATTTCTCCTCTTCCTCCTGTTTTTTTGTAGTTTTTTATCGCTTCTTCTAATAGTTTTATCGCTTGTTCTGATGTGTTGATATCATTTTCATTTTCTAGAATATTTCCTAATTTGGCATTTATACTGTCATTCATAGAGGTTTCTATGTTTTGGCCAGAAATAAAAGTACTTCTTTCATAAGCTTCTTTGTTTAGTTTGAATATTTCTTCTCCAATATTTTCTGTGTAATCGTCTGTTTCTAAATTGGTGGATAAATCATATAAGCGAAAGGTGTCATCTACTTCTTTTTTTTCAAAAAATCTTTCTATTTTGTATTTTTTATTGTGGATTTCAAATTCTATGCTTCCACCAAATGCGCCTCCTTGCCAAGGTTTGTATTTTTTTCGATCTAGTAACATTTTGGTGTTTTTTTTGGTTTCCATCCCATAAAACATGGCTTTTATAAAACTGGCAAATGTTGTTTTTCCAAAACCATTTTCTTCTTTTATGGTATTTAACCCATCTTGAAATTCATAATCAAAATTAGATAGTTTTCCAAAATTTTCTATGTGACATTTTAATAGTTTCAATTAATTTACCTCCTCTCCGGAAAGTGCTTTTATTCCTGTTGTTATGATTTTTCTTTGTTCTTCTTCTGATAAGTTTTGTTTTAAAACCAGTCTAATAAATTCTCCTTTTAAAGAGGCATCATTTTCATAGGTCATATAGTCAATTTTTAAGGTTGTTTCATCATAAATCTTGGCAAAATAATAGTTGTTTTTGTATTTTTTTTCTAAATATTGGATATCTCTTTCTGAATCAATATCTACTTTGCCAGTTAATACAATTTTGATTAAAGCCTCTTGCTCTATGTTTTGTATTTTTTCATCAATTTTATTTTCTGTATCTAAAGTTGTAAAAGTATCTGTTACATCTACTTTTATTTCGTATAATTTTCTGGTTGCAAAAGGGATAAAGGTAGAGGTTATTTTTAGTTTTTCTTCGTCAATATCTAATAAGACAAATCCTTTTTCTCCACATTCATCAAAGCCTCTTCCTTCTAGGCATCCAGAGTAACAATATAGGCCTCTTCCATCTATTTTTTCTTGTTTGTATTTATGAATATGCCCTAATGCTAAATAGTCTATATTTTTGTTTTTTAAAGACTGGATATGGATGATTTCTGCTTTGTCTTTTTGATCATATTTTACTTCTTGCCCATGTAAAGTTACTATATTGATATCACTTTTATTTAACATTAAGGTATGATAGATTTCATAACTACTAAGTCCACCAAATTCAATTCCTGAGATGGTTATTTTTCCATATGTATAGGTAGTCCATTGTTTGTCATTAAATAATTTTAGATTGAATGGAATTTCATCTAAATCTGTTAAAAAGTTGGCTTCATCATGATTTCCTTTTAAATAAAGGAAGTCTATTTGTGGATTTGACTGGATACTGTCTAATACAATGTTTTTGGCTTTTACTGTTACATTTTTTTTATCAAATAGGTCTCCTGCAATTAGGATTATTTTTACATCATTTGTGCAAGCATATTTTATCATATTTTGATAGGTTATTAATATTTCATCTCTTCTTTCTCTGGCTTTTTTGCTATCTAAATTAGATTGCATTTTAGAGTCAAGATGAAGATCACTACAGTGTATGATTTTCATTTTTTTATCCTTTCTTGAAAAAACGTTTTTCTTTTCCAACTTTTTTAATTAGAAAAGAGATGCACCCATTTTTTCCATATTATACTAACATAAAAAGTCGAATCTTGCAATTACTTTTTTTCGCAATATTCGACTTTTTTGTTATATAAAAATATGGTAATTCTGAAATACAAAATTAATTTCTAACATCCTCCACAGTTTGAACAATTGCCTCCACATCCCGAATCTTGCTCATCATCTGGATTTCCATTCCAATCTAATTCGATTAAATTGCCACATTCTGGGCATCTGATTTCATGAAACTCTTCATCGATTTCGGCATCAAACTCATGGTTACAGTAAGGACAACTAATAGAAAAACTGTCGTCTTCTTCTTCATAAATGTCTTCATAAATCGTATCTATTTTTTCTCTTAATTCTTGCAATTTTATTTCTTCTTCTCTTTGCTTTTTGACAATTGCATTTAATTTTTCTTCTTTATAGTCTACTAGTTTTTCTACCTCTTCCATCATGACATCTAGTAATTTGGATGTCCTTTCTTTGATATAAATTAAATCGTTTTGGTCTTTTATGTTTTGATTTACATCATTTAAAAAACTGTTCATTTCTTTTTTTAAGTGTTCTAACATGTAATCTGCCTTTCTTTTTTTAAATTCTTTCCATGTATTCACAGGTACGTGTATCGATTCTTAATACATCTCCAATATTTACAAACATGGGAACTTGAAGTTCTAGTCCTGTTTCTAATGTTGCTGGTTTTCCTGAGGTGGTTGTTGTGTTTCCAGCAAATCCTGGTTCTGTGTAAGTAACTTCTAGCTCAACAAAGATTGGTGGCTCTACTGCAAATACAGTTCCTTTGTAAGATAAGATTTTTACTTGCATGTTTTCTTTTAAATATTTTAAGCAATCTCCTAGTTGCTCTTTGTTTAATGGCATTTGATCATAAGTGTCATTATCCATAAAATAATATAGGTCTCCATCATTGTATAAATATTGCATTTCTTTTTTCTCGATTTCTGCTCCTGGATATTTGTCAGATGGATTGAATGTTTTTTCTAAAACTGCTCCTGTTATTACATTTTTTAATTTGGTTCTAACAAATGCTGATCCTTTTCCTGGTTTGACATGTTGAAATTCTACTACTCTATATACATTTCCTTCCATTTCAAATGTGGTTCCATTTCTAAAATCTCCTGCTGAATAAACTGCTGCCATATAAATTTTCTCCTTTCAATTTCTTAAAACTCAAATAATTATACACTCTTTATTTGATTCTGTCAAGGTCATAGCCCCTTTCTTTGTCACTAAAATGGTATCTTCTATTCTGACTCCAAAATTGCCTGGGATATAAATTCCTGGTTCATTGGTGATTACCATGTTTTCTTTTAAAGAGCTATCATTTTTTAAATGAATAATTGGATCTTCATGGATTGCCAAACCAACTCCATGACCTAATGCGTGGATTAGCGTCTCTCCCCTTGTATTAAAATCACTTTCTACACTTTTGGTTATGGATTTTATGTTGGCTCCATCTCTAATTTCATCTATCACTTTTTTTTGATTTTCTAGAACGAAATGATATATATTCTTTTGCTCTTCTGTTGGTTCTCCTATAAAAATGGTTCGTGTCATATCAGAGCAATAGCCATTTATTTTACACCCCATGTCTATTGTTATAATGTCTTTTGGTTTTATGGTTCTATCTGTTGGTACAGCATGAGGTTTGGATGAGTTTTCTCCAGATGCTACAATAGT
Source organism: uncultured Clostridia bacterium (assembly GCA_944390615.1). Taxonomy (GTDB): domain Bacteria; phylum Bacillota; class Clostridia; order TANB77; family CAG-508; genus CAG-269. Next base: position 5,047 of record CALXRJ010000171.1, read on the forward strand.
ATCAAATGCTTCTCCTTCTGCATGTTCTCTATAAAAGTCTTGTATTTTTCTGGCTATTTGCTTTTCTGTAAGACCTGGATGGATAAATTCTTTTAGCATATTAAAACATTCGTCTGTTATTTCACATGCTCTTTTGATATCTGCTATTTCTTCGTCATCTTTTATCATTCTTAAGTTGATTAAAATTTCTTCTGCTTCCACAAAATTGTTGATTTTAAATTTTCTGATATATTCTTTGTATTTACTATAGGTTAAATATCTTTCTTCAAAACCTACATTTTCGCAAAATAAAAAGAAGTTTTCATATTCATCTTTTCCTATATTTTTTTGGTCATCTACTACAATATCATCAAATGGCGTGATAATACTAGATACATATTCCATATATCTCCCATCTGTTATAAAAATATTTTCTTTTCTGGTTATTAATAAAATTCCTTCTGCTTCTATTTTTGTTAAGTATCTGATATTAACAGGATTGGCTATTATCATGCCTTGTAAATTTAAACCACCCATTTTATTTCGAATTGCTTGCAATCTATCATTCATGTTCTACTCCCCTTAATGATTTTTACTATATAAACCTAATGTAAAAATATTTAATAAAATATTTACAATTACCGTATATGGTACAAATATTACCATAAATGCTCCGATGGATATAAAAGGTCCAAAGGGTATATATTCATCAGTTTTTTTGATTTTTGTTACTAGTAAGAATATACTTAAAATAGCACCAATTAAAAAGGAGAGAAGGGATACTATAATGATATTGGTTAAACCAAAATATAACCCAAGTGCTCCCATTAGTTTTACATCACCTAGTCCCATGGCTTCTTTTCCATAAACAAGACCACCCAGAAGTGTTATGCCTAAAAAAATGCCTCCACCTGCTAACATACCAAGTAACATATTAAGGGAAATGGCAACATTGGATATTCCATAAAGAAATACAAATATTAAACCAATTTCAAACATGGTTAAATTTAATCGATTTGGTATGATTTGTAGTTTGTAATCAATTACCACTACACTTAATAACATTGGTGTTAAGATTAAATATTTGATTAAATCGAGATTTTCCGTAAAAGTACTACCGATCCCATATCGATATAAAATACCAATATAAAGGATAGCTGTAATAATCATTAGAATATAGTTTGGATTAAATTCTTTTTTATATTCCTTAAATAATTCTAGTGTAAAAACTTTTTTGTTTTCTGGAAGTCTTTTATTCATCCAATTGATGAATTCTCCTACAAATAGTCCCATAATGGCAACTATGATATAATATATAATATTTACGTCATTAAAATACATTGATTTCACCCTTAACAATTTTTTTCTTAATTCGATTTTCAATAGGTCTTTTCCATATGGTATACCAATAATCTTTTTCATCAATTGGATCTACCAAAATAGTAAACATATGGCACCTATTTCCTCCCAGAACATCGGTAAATATTTGGTCTCCTACAACAGCTATATTTTCTGGCTTCATTTTTAATGTTTGTTGTATTTTTAAAAATTCTCCCTTTAGTGGTTTTTTGGCAAATATTTTGTAGGGAACTTCTAATTTTTCTGCTATTGCTTTTACTTTTTTGGCTTGATTGGTATTGGATAAAATATACATCTTTATGCCTTGCCCCTGTAGTTGTCTTGACCATTCTACAATTTCTTCTGATAAATTTTTACTTCGATCAATTAAAGTATTATCCACATCCAAAATTAATGCTTTGATTTTATTTTTAATTAACATTCCGATGGTTATTTCTTGGACATTAGATAAATATAAATTTGGATATAATTTCATACGCATCTTTTCCCCTTTTGCTATTCGAAGCCTTTGTAGAGTCATTGGGGCTAAATCTTTTTGGCGTAGCACCAAAAAGACTCAGAGCCCAATGGCTCCAACAGCTCTCTATATTAAAAAAGTTATTAATAATATGATTACTTTTATCATGGTTTCAAACATTAATTCAAAATTTGTCATTTTAATTCCCATGTTATTTAGTTTTTCATAACTTCCTATTATACTATCTATTTCATTTTTTTCTGATAAGTTTATTTCTTCCATATATTCTTTTGCCAGAAACTTTGCTTTTATCATAGCATCATTTTCTAAGTAACTTCTTACAAAATAGTAGAGATAACTCATAATTAACATGATACATAAAAATAGCATTTTATTTGGCAATTGATTGAATAAACTTAATATGGTAGTAATGAAAAAATAAAGTAGATAAATATTGGAATAAATAAAGTTAAATAATAATATTTTTCTACTTTGCACAGAATGCAAACATTCATGAGCAATGGTTTGTATTCTGGTATAACTATTTTTTACATCTGCTATAATGATTTTGTCTGTTACAGCAATGTAAAGTGAAGTCTTGGCCTCTTTATCTTCTTCTACTTTTACTTTTTCATTTTTTAATTTTTTTAATAAGGTTTTACAAATTTCTATATTGGATGGATATAAATTAGTTATCTTATTGAATTTGCTTTCTTCTATTTGGGCAAATTCTTTTAATCTCTTGATACTAACATCATAAATGATTGCTAGAATTCCTATTAGCATAATCAATAGCATTAGGATGATGATGTATTCCATAAGATTTCTTCCTTTTTCTATGTACCTATATTTTATCTATGGATTTTGTATCGGCAAAATCCATTTTTGTTAGGAGATAAGATCTTTTACAGCTTCACTAATAATTTTATTGACATCTCCTAATAATACATTGAATTTAAATTCTGCATCAAAATATTTTTTGATTTTTGGAATTTCGATTAAGTCTTTATATAAACTTTGGATTTTTTGCATGACTTTTTCATCTGTTTTTCCATTTTGAATGCTATTGAGTTGTTCTTCATATCTAGCTTTTTCAAATTCTGCTATTTTAATTTTGTATTCTGGATTTAAATTAATCGTTTGTTTGGCTGCCTTAAAGGTTAAATATTCTTCTGATTGTTTAATTTCATCGGCTAATTGGTTAACTGTATCATAAACATTCATGGTAATCCCTCCTTTTATATGTACAAATCAAGCTTATGCATAAGCTTGATTTTTTCTAAAGGTAAGTAAATTCGTAATTTCTCCTCTAGCTGTTTTTCTAGGTTTTGCTTTTTCTTGTTCCAATTGTTTTCTTTGCCTATCAGCCATAGTTTCACAAATTGCTTTTTGATAGGTAAAATGGGTATCTTGTGCTATTTTGTTCCAGTTATATTGATTTCTTACTTTTGCTTTTGCCTTTTTTACCATACTACTACAAAGAGCAGGGTCAAATAATAGTTCTAATATAGAATCTGCAATGGAATTACTGTTGCCACAATAACTTTTCATGCCTGTTTCTCGATGTTCTACAATTTCATTTAGTCCTCCAATATCGGATACGACAACTGGAATTTCTGCAAGCATGGCCTCTAATGCTACAATTCCAAATGGTTCATACGTACTTGGGAATACCGATATATCTGCTGCTTTATACATTTTTCCAACATCTTTGCCATTTAAATAACCTGCAAAACATACTTTATTTCCTAATCCTAAATTGTTTACTTCTTGTTTTAGTTCTTCTATCATGCCACCTTTTCCGGCAATAACTAGTTTGGCATCATGATAATGTTCTAATATTTTTGGCATGGCTCCAATTAAGTATTGAACTCCTTTTTCATAAACTAGTCTTCCCATAAATAAGATGATTTTTTCATTATCTAAAGCATATCTTCTTCTAAATTCATAATCTCTTTCAATTCCAGAATAATTAGTAATATTGACTCCATTTGGAACAACATTTATTTTTTCAAATGGCAAACCAAATAGTCTTTGTAGTTCACTTTTCATGTAATTACTATTTACAATTACTTCTGTTGATTCATATGTTAACATCCATTCTGTATCATTAATATATTTTTGATTTGGCTCACGTATTCCACTATTTCTTCCTGCTTCTGTAGCATGGATGGTGGAAACAATTGGCATATTATAGGCTTGTTTTAATGTTTTGGCGGCATATGCCACTAACCAATCATGTGCATGTATTACATCAAATTTTCCTTCTTGTGCTATAATTTCTCCTGCTTTTGCTATCATGTTGAAATTTAATTGCATAATCCAGTCAATAAAATTGTTGGCATTAATCATGAAGTTGTCTACTCTGTACACTTTTACGCCTTTGTCTAGTTCATAATAAGGTGCATTTCCTTCTTTGTAAGTTATAACTGTTACTTCATGCCCATCTTTGATGAGCCTTTTGGATAAGTCATTGACAACTCTTGCGATTCCCCCTACTACTCTTGGTGGATATTCCCATGTTAACATTAAAATCTTCATCCTTTTTTACTTCCTTTCTTTGAAAAAGCATTTTCTTATGTTTATCATTCGATATTTTTCTACATTCTTTTATATTTTATACAAACCTAAAAAAAATGTAAATACTTTTTTGTAATTTTTTTTATTTTTTTAGGATTTAGTTACTATTTACAGTGTATTAATATTGTAGAGAAGCCTCAAACGGTTAGATGCTCTTCAGGTATGCCGGGAGCCGAGGAATGCAATAAATTTTATATCATTAACCGTTTGAGGTGGCTTTTTCCCGTTGTGAATTGTATCAGGATTTTAAATATATTTACTATATTAAAGGAATATTTATCTGTAATATGGTCTAATACAAAACTTGTTTTTTCTAATTCACTAATGGCTAAGTCATAGTTTTCTGTTTGTGTGAAGCTTTTACAGGCTGTAAAATAGGTTTCCACCTTTTCTAGTTCGTCATGCTCGATATAGTAGGCAAGTTTATTGTGCATTTCTTCCCATTTTTGATTAATCTCTTCTGTTTTTGTTTTCGCTTGTTCTGTTTCTTTTAGTATTAAATTTTGTTTTAAGCTTTCTAATTCACTGGTTAATGTTTCTACACATTTTTTGGTATAGTTTTGTGTTACCATATCTCCGATTACAATCAAAATAATTAAGATAATGGAAATTACTAGTTCTTTATACATATTTTATTTTCCCTTCTCTTCTTTTTTTGACAAAAGATTTGTCCTTTTCCATCATAGGTTACAAGTAATGCTTCTTCTGGTTTAAAACCAAATTTTCGTACTTCTGTATCTAACCAATTGTAGTCTTTTTCTATCGCTTGTAAATTTTTGGTCATAATTTTACCATCTACCACTAAGTCATAAGGCAAACCTTCATAATCTGGCATAATATCAAAATCTTCTGGAATAGTTTTTCTTTTATTTGGCTTTTCAATTACGGTTACTTGCCCACTGGTTTCTAAAATGGCATATTCGACATCTGCTATGTTTACCACGTCTTTGTCTCTTAGTCTTTCTTGTAATTCATTGAGTGTGAATCTCTCTTTAATTAGTGCTTTTTCATCGATTTTGCCTCGATAAATTAAAATTCTTGGTTTACCACAAATGATTTCTCTGGCTTTTATACTTTTTAAATTTATCATGGAAATAATTAGATGCATAACCAGTAACCCTAAAATCGGTACAATTCCATTGGAAATCGGCACTCCTGTTTCTGTCATGGGAATAGAAGCTAAATCTGCAATCATAATAGCAATAGCTAGTTCAAATGGTTGCAATTGCCCAATTTCTCTTTTTCCCATTAATCTCATCACAATTAAAACAACGATATATAAAATAATTGCTCGAAAAAAATTGATTAGCATAAATACCATTCCTTTCTATTTTGGCTTTTTTATCAACATTCGAATTTTCATTTTTTATTTTTATTCTTTCTTTTTTTCATGTTTTTATTCTTGGTTTGCATAAAAAATATTTTATTGTAAACAATATTTTTATGTAGCTAAAAAAATAATTTTTGTAAATAAAAAGGAG
>CALXRJ010000172.1 GCA_944390615.1 uncultured Clostridia bacterium
TTTTAATTTTAGTTGTTATTTCATTATTTAAAAATATTAATGAAAGTAATATTACGGAGAGGTTAGGTAGACTTGAAGTCAATATGATGAAGGAAATGGGAGATTTTAAAAACGATTTATCCCGGACTATGAATGAGGATTTTACTAAATTGAATGAACAAGTAGAAAAGAGACTACTTGCTGTTAATGAAAAGGTTAATGAACGTTTAGATCAAAATTTTGAAAAAACGAATAAGACGTTTATGAATGTCATTGAGAGACTTTCTAAAATCGATGAAGCTCAGAAGAAGATTGAAACTTTATCTACAGATATTGTTAGTTTACAAAGTATATTGACGGATAAAAAAACACGTGGAATTTTTGGAGAAGTTAATTTGAAACATATTTTATCTAGTGTGTTTGGTGAAAGAAATGATTCTATTTATCGTTTGCAATATACTCTAAGTACTGGTGTTATTGCTGATTGTGTTCTATTTGCGCCTGAGCCACTTGGTACGATTGCCATTGATTCTAAATTTCCTTTGGAACATTATCAGATGATGGTTGACAAAAAGCTTTCTCAGAATGTACGTGATAATTATGAAAAAATGTTTAAACAGGATATGAAAAAGCATATTGATGCGATTAGTAGCAAGTATATTATTCCAGGTGAAACTGCAGATCAAGCAATTTTATTTTTACCTGCAGAAGCAATTTTTGCTGAAGTAAATGCTTACCACACAGATATTATTGAATACGCTTATAAAAAACGAGTTTGGATTACTAGTCCTACAACTTTGATTTCTACACTTACGGTTATTGAAATGATTATTAAGAATATGGAACGAGATAAATACACCTCTGTTATTCATGAAGAGTTAAATAAGTTAGGTCTTGAATTTGCAAGATATAGAGAACGTTGGGATAAACTTGCACGTAGTATTCAAACGGTTAATAAAGATGTAGAAAATGTTTCTATTACTACAGATAAAATTTCTAAAAAGTTTGATAGTATCAATAAAGTAGAAGTTGGATTGTTAGAAAGCAAGGATGAGTAGTTCATTTCTTGCTTTTTTTACCTATTTATAGTAAAATATGCTTCGTAAATAAGGGGGAGTTATAGTGAAAATTCAATCGCAAAGTGAATTTATTAATTTATTTTTGGTTGCACTTGCTGAAAGCGGCTTTTTAATATCTTCGTTTCAATTGCCTGACGATTTTATTTCTATTATGAGTGATAGAAAATATAGTGAACTTTTTTCTTTTTTTCAGAATTCATTGGACTTAGATTTTGTTCCCAGATTAAAATAATTATAGTATGAGAGATATATTTATTTTAAGCAGGATAATAAGACTGGGGTTATTAATGTAAGAAGGCTTATTTCTCATCCTAATTTTTCTTCTATGATGCACTTTCATCAAGATTCTATTTGCAAGATGCAAGAGTTAATTGAAGAAGTGATTACTACTCATGAGTTAAATGATATGTTAAAAAAAGAAGGAGCAACAGGTATTTATAGAAAAGATAATTCTAATGGAATTTATTCTTTGAATGAAGAAGATAAGATTTTTACAAATGGAAATATTGTAGAGATGATGCCTAATACTTATATGGTTGAAAATTCTTCTTTTTGTATTGTAGAATCTTTTAAAGATCAAAGATTACAATATATGCAGGTTACTTATCCTTTTGAATTTGAATACTGTATGAAAAATGTGATTACTAGTATTTTGGAACTTAATAGAGTACAGGAAGATTCTTCTGGGAAACAGATAGGAAAATATTAACTATTTAGGTTTTCTAAATAGTTTTTTTGAATATTTTTTTTAATTGTCAGTATACTAAAAATAGTTAGTTCATAAAATGAAATATGAATTGGTTTATATTATTTTTTATTGGTTTTATTTTTATGGTTATAGGATTTACTTTTTTTATTTTATATTTTAATTTGTTTGTTTTTGGATATAGTTTATTTGATTATTTACTTTTTTTATTAAGTAGATGGGAATGTTATTTTTTTGTTGTTGGTGTTGTTCTTGTTATTATTTCGTTAGTTCGAAAGGAGAAAAAAGTATGATGTATATTTATGATTTACTACTTAATTTTCAAGACAAAGAGCGATTAGTTGAATTTTTTGAATGGTCTAAGCAAGATGTTTTGGAGCATGTAAAAAAGATTCCTATTGTTAGAGTACCATCTATTGATATGGATAATTTTTGCTTTGCTGATATTAAAATTGATTCTTCATTTTTAGATAAGATTCAGGGTAAGACTTTGTTATATAAAAAGAAAAAATCTATTTTTTATGCCTGTTTATTTTGTGATTTAAATCGTGTTATTGCAGTAGAATTTTCTAATCATGGTGAGGTTCTTGCGAGGAGTTGTCTACTATTAGACGAAGAATGTGAAGTTTTGGATTCTTCTAAATTATTTGAGGAAGAAATTATCCCTTATAAAGTATTGAATAAAACCTCGTCTTTTACATTTTTAACTAGAGAAGAGGAGTTTCAAAGAAAGTATTTAAAGCAAGAACTAATATCTATTTTTAAAAATAATGATATAGATAAATTAACGTATTTATATGAGGAGGTCTTTGGAAAGGATAGTCATGACGTTAATTATAAGTATTGTCGTTTAATGCAAGATTTAGATTATCATTTTGATTTTAGATATCGTAAGCTATTTCAAATTGTGCGACTTAGTTATTCAAAAAAATAAAGCATCTTTCTAGATGCTTTTAATAGTCTATTTTCATTGCTTTTTTTACATTTTTCATTTGTGTTTCTGCTTTTTCTTTGGCTTTTTTGGTTCCTTTATCTAAAATTTCTTTTACGATTTCTGGATGCTCTTCATAATATTTTCTTTTTTCTTT
>CALXRJ010000173.1 GCA_944390615.1 uncultured Clostridia bacterium
TTTTCTTTCTATAAATTATAAATTTCATTCTGCTAAATATTTTATTAGAGGTGATTTTTTTGAAACTAAAAGAAGTGAAATACGAAAAAGTTTCACGAAAAGACTTTTCAAAAGTAGGAGACTACATTCAAATCCCAAACCTAATCAAAGTACAAAGAGATTCTTATGATTGGTTTGTAGAAGAAGGATTAGGAGAAGTATTAAAAGACATTTCTCCCATAGAAGATTATTCAGGAAATTTAGTTCTAGAATTTTTCGATTATTACATGGAAGACAAAACAAAATACACCCAAGAAGAAGCCAAAGAAAGAGATGCTACGTATTCTAGTAGATTACACGTAAAAGTACGTTTAATCAACCGTGAAACAGGAGAAATCAAAGAGCAAGAAATCTACTTAGGTGATTTTCCACTAATGACAGACAGTGGAACCTTTATTATCAATGGAGCAGAAAGAGTTGTAGTAAGCCAATTAGTACGTTCACCAGGATGTTACTATGAATCTGTATTTGACCAAAAAACAGGAAAAAGAAACTACACATCAACTGTAATGCCACTTCGAGGAGCATGGATTGAATATGAAACAGACAGTTCAGATGTATTTTATGTACGTGTAGATAGGACAAGAAAGCTACCAGTAACAGTACTTTTACGTACACTAGGTTTAGGAACTGATGAGCAAATCAAAGACTTATTTGGAGAAGAGCCACTAATTGACACAACCATAGCGAAAGACACCATAAAAAACGAAGAAGATGCTATTATTGAAATTTACAAAAAACTAAGACCAGGAGAACTACCAACGGTAGAAGCAGCAAGAACTCTATTTAATGGAATGTTTTTTGATAACAGAAGATATGATTTAGCAAAAGTAGGACGTTACAAATTTAACCAAAAACTAAGTCTAGCATCTCGTATCACAGGACATATAGCCTATAGTGACATTATGGACAAAGAAACAGGAGAATTATTTGTAAATGCGGGCGAAATCATAACAGAAGAGGTTGCAGAAGCTATCCAAAACGCTGGTATTAACATAGTAGATATAAAATTAAATGACAAAAAAATAAGAGTAATTGGAAATGGAACTGTAAACATTTACAAAGTATTACCAAATATAGACTTAAAGAAAGTTCATTTTAGAGAAAATGTAAATTATGCTGTTTTACAAAATATCATAGAAAATACAGCAGAAAAAGATTTACCAAAAGCGATTCAAGAAAGATATGATGAGCTAGTACCAAAACACATAACAACAGAAGACATCATAGCATCTATTAGTTATTTATTAAACATCTATAATGGTTTAGGAGAGCCAGATGACATCGACCATTTAGCAAACCGTAGAATTAGATGTGTAGGAGAACTACTACAAAATCAATTTAGAATTGGTTTAGCAAGACTAGAAAGAGTGGTTAGAGAAAGAATGACCATTCAAGATTTAGATGTTGTAACACCACAAACGCTAATCAACCCAAAACCAATAGTAGCAGCTATTAGAGAATTCTTCGGAAGTTCCCAACTTTCTCAATTTATGGATCAAACCAATCCTCTATCAGAATTAACGCATAAAAGAAGAATTTCAGCATTAGGACCAGGAGGACTATCCAGAGAAAGAGCAGGATTTGAGGTAAGAGATGTTCATTATACACACTATGGTAGACTTTGTCCAATCGAATCTCCTGAAGGACCAAACATTGGACTAATTTCAGCACTATCATCATTTGCAAGCATTAATGAATATGGATTTATTGAAACCCCATATAGAAAAATAGATCCAGAAACCCACAAAGTAACAGACATTGTAGAAAACATGAGTGCAGATATAGAAGACAAATACTATATAGCTCAAGCTTCAGAACCTTTAAATGAAGATGGTACTTTTGTACATAATAGAATTAGGGTAAGACACCAAAACGAAATACTAGAAGTAGAAAAAGAAAAAGTACAATATATGGATGTATCACCAAAACAACTAGTGTCGATAGCAGCAGCAATGATACCATTCTTAGAGCATGATGATGCAAAACGTGCCCTAATGGGAGCAAACATGCAAAGACAAGCTGTTCCACTTATGATTACAGAAAGCCCAATGATAGGAACAGGAATTGAATACAGAGCAGCCAAGGACTCAGGTATTTTAGTATTAGCAGAAGATGATGGAGAAATAGAAAAAGTTACATCTGATTCCATTACGGTAAAATACAAAAATGGAAAAACTGTTACCCATAGATTACGTAAGTTCAAAAGAACAAATGGTGGAACTTGTATTAATCAAAAACCAATTGTAGCAAAAGGAGAAAAAGTCAAAAAAGGCCAAAGTATAGCTGATGGACCATCTACCAAAGATGGAGAAATGGCATTAGGAAAAAATGTTTTAATAGCCTTTTCTACATGGGAAGGATATAACTACGAAGATGCGGTTTTATTAAGTGAAAGACTAGTAAAAGAAGATGTATTTACATCCATTCATATTGAAGAATACGAATGTGAATGCCGTGACACAAAATTAGGAGCAGAAGAAATAACAAGAGACATCCCAAATATAGGAGATGACCAACTAAAAGACCTAGATGAAAATGGAATTATCAGAATTGGTGCAGAAGTAAGACCAGGGGATATCTTAGTTGGAAAAGTTACCCCAAAAGGAGAAACAGAACTTACAGCAGAAGAAAGACTACTTCGTGCTATATTTGGAGAAAAAGCAAGAGAAGTTAGAGATACCTCACTTAGGGTACCACATGGGGAAGCTGGAACCATCGTAGATGTAAAAATCTTCACAAGAGAAAATTCAGATGAGTTATCACCAGGTGTACAACAAGTAATCAGATGTTATATAGCCACTAAAAGAAAAATCTCAGTTGGAGACAAAATGGCTGGACGTCATGGAAACAAAGGTGTTGTATCCCGAATTTTACCAGTAGAAGATATGCCATTTATGCCAGATGGAACACCAATCGACATTTTATTAAATCCACTAGGTGTACCATCACGTATGAATTTAGGTCAAATTCTAGAAGTTCATTTAGGAATGGTAGCAAGAGAACGTGGTTGGAAAATAGCAACACCAGTATTTGATGGTGCAAACCAAGAAGAAATCGAACAATTACTTGCAGAATCTGGATTTTCAAAAGATGGAAAAACCATACTTTATGATGGAAGAACAGGAGAACCATTTGACAAACCAGTAACCGTTGGAGTTCAATACATGCTAAAACTTCACCACTTAGTAGATGATAAAATCCATGCTCGTTCTACAGGACCATATTCATTAGTAACCCAACAACCACTTGGAGGAAAAGCACAATTTGGTGGACAACGTTTTGGAGAAATGGAAGTTTGGGCACTAGAAGCTTATGGTGCAGCATATACTTTACAAGAAATGCTAACTGTAAAATCAGATGATGTGGTTGGTCGTGTGAAAACTTATGAAGCAATTGTCAAAGGAGAAAATATTCCAGAGCCAGGAATACCAGAAGGCTTTAAAGTTCTCATCAAAGAATTACAATCTTTAGGTTTAGATGTAAGATTATATGACAATGACAAAGAACTAGAATTAAAAGAAAATATTGAAGATGCGATAGACTTTAATATAGATGAACATAAAAAAATGATAAGTGGAGAAAAAGAAGACATATTAGTAAATGACGAATTATCAGATTCTTATGTAGAAGATGATGGAGAAGAACTGGAAACCATGCAAGATGATGATTACGAAGAAAGTGACGACTTATTTGACGATATAGAAGATGACGAAAATGAAGATTTTATTTTTGGCGACAATGATTTAGCAGAAGACAACATGGATGACAATTTCGATATCGATGAATAAAGTTCCCATTAAGTTTTTAAAATATTTCCTGTAGAAAAGTGTTAAAACCACTTTTCTACAAAAAAATAATTGCATATTCACATTAAGTACCCAAGAATAGCAGGAAGGAATTGATCGAGCAATGTTAAAATTTGAAGCGAAAAATGTGAAACCGAAAAGTACTCTCGAAAGAAAGGGGCAATAAAGAGTAAATGGAAGAATTAGAAACATTTAACAAGCTAAAGATAGGAATTGCATCAGATGAAAAAATAAGAGAATGGTCAAAAGGAGAGGTTAAAAAACCAGAGACCATTAATTATAGAACTTTAAAACCAGAAAGAGATGGTTTATTTTGTGAGAGAATATTTGGACCAACCAAAGACTGGGAATGTCATTGTGGAAAATATAAAAGGGTTAGATATAAAGGAGTTGTTTGTGACAGATGTGGGGTAGAAGTTACCAAATCAAAAGTTAGACGTGAAAGAATGGGACATATTGAACTTGCTGCACCAGTTGCACATATTTGGTATTTTAAGGGAATTCCAAGTAGAATTGCCTTAATGCTAGATATTTCTCCAAGAAATCTAGAAAAAATAGTATATTTTGCTTTATATATTGTTACTGACAAAGGTACATCTGGACTAGAAAAATGTCAATGTTTAACTGAAAAAGAATATCATGAAGCAATAGAAAAATATGGAAAAGGTTCTTTCCAAGCTGGAATGGGAGCAGAAGCACTTAAAACATTACTAGAAGAAATTGACCTAGAAAAATTATCCAAAGCTTTAAGAAAAGAACTAAGAGGAGCGAGTGAACAAAAAAAGGCAAAAATCGTAAAAAGATTAGATACCATAGAATCATTCAGAATTTCCGGAAATCGACCAGAATGGATGATTATGAACGTGGTACCTGTTATTCCACCAGATTTAAGACCAATGGTTCAACTAGATGGTGGAAGATTTGCAACTTCTGACTTAAATGACTTATATAGACGTGTTATTAACAGAAATAATAGATTAAAAAGACTTCTTGAATTAGAAGCTCCAGAAATTATCGTAAGAAATGAAAAAAGAATGCTTCAAGAATCAGTAGATGCGTTAATTGATAACTCAAGACGTGGAAGACCTGTAACAGGAGCAGGTGGAAGAGCATTAAAATCACTTTCTGATATGTTAAAAGGAAAACAAGGTCGTTTCCGTCAAAACCTACTAGGAAAGCGTGTTGACTATTCAGGACGTTCTGTTATCGTTGTAGGTCCAGAACTTAAAATCTATCAATGTGGTGTGCCAAAAGAAATGGCAGTAGAACTATTTAAACCATTTGTTATGAAAGAATTAGTAGCAAGAGGAATTGCACATAACATCAAAAACGCAAAACGTATGGTAGAAAGATTAAAACCAGAAGTATGGGGCATCTTAGAAGATGTTATCAAAGATCACCCAGTTATGTTAAACCGTGCACCTACTTTACATAGACTAGGTATTCAAGCATTTGAACCAGTACTTGTAGAAGGAAGAGCAATCAAACTTCATCCATTAGTTTGTACAGCATTTAATGCTGACTTCGATGGAGACCAAATGGCAATCCACTTACCATTATCACCAGAAGCACAAGCAGAAGCAAGATTTTTAATGTTATCTACCAATAACCTATTAAAACCACAAGATGGAAAAACTGTTACCGTTCCAACCATAGACATGGTATTTGGTGGATATTATTTAACCATGGAAGTAGAAGGGGAATTAGGAGAAGGAAAATACTTCAAAGACCCTGAGGAAGCTATTATGGCCTATGAAAACCATGCGGTTGGCATGCATGCTAAAATTTATGTAAGAAGAACATTAAAAATCAATGGAGAAAAACAATCTAAAAAAATAGAAACAACAGTTGGAAGAATTTTATATAATGAAGGAATTCCACAAGATTTAGGCTATATTGATAGAACCAATCCAGAAGAAATGTTCCAATATGAAATTAATTTCCCAGTTAACAAAAAGAAACTAGGAGACTTAATTAATAGATGCATTAAAATACATGGCCTATCTGAATCGGCAGAAGTATTAGATAATGTTAAAGAAAAAGGATTTAAATATTCTACAAAATCAGGACTTACTTATTCTATGGAAGATGTTAAAGTGCCAAAAGAGAAAAAAGACATTTTAGCAGCTGCAGAAGAACAAGTAGACAAAGTAAGAAAACAATATAGAAGAGGTTTAATTACAGAAAACGAACGCTACAGAGCAGTTGTTGATATTTGGAATGAAGCAACCATCAATGTTGGAAAAGCATTAGAAGACAACCTAGAGCCACTAAATCCAATTAACTTAATGGTTGAATCAGGAGCTCGTGGAAATATCAACCAACTAAGACAATCCGCAGGTATGAGAGGACTAATGGCTGGAACAACAGGTAAAGTTATTGAAATCCCAATCAAATCTTGTTTCGCAGAAGGTTTAGATGCCCTAGAATACTTCATATCTTCTCACCAAGCACGTAAAGGACTTGCAGATACTGCATTAAGAACCGCAGACTCTGGATATTTAACCAGAAGACTTGTTGATGTTGCGCAAGAAATTATCGTAAGAGAAGAAGATTGTGGTTCTGAAGAAGGATTATATGTATATGATATTAAAGATGGAAATCAATTAATTGAACCAATGCAAGAAAGACTAGTAGGAAGATATCCAGTAAGAGATATTGTAAATCCAACAACCAAGGAAGTCATTGTTGATACCAATACAATGATTACAGATGCTTTAGCAGATAAAATTGTAGAAGCAGGAATTGAAAAAGTAGAAGTTCGTTCCGTATTGGGATGTCATTCAAAACATGGTGTTTGCCAAAAATGTTATGGTATGAGTTTAGCAAGACATCACAAAGTAGAAATAGGAGAAACAATTGGAATTGTTGCTGCACAATCCATTGGAGAACCTGGTACACAGCTTACGATGAATACCAAACATGCTGGTGGAGCCATTGGTACAGATATTACACAAGGTCTTCCTAGAGTAGAGGAATTGTTTGAAGCTCGTAAACCAAAAGGATTAGCTGTTATGACAGAAATTGCAGGAAAAGTAAAAGTAAAAGAATCTAAGAAAAAGAAAGAAGTTATTGTTACATCAGACACAGATTCTAAAACTTACACCATCCCATTTGGACCAAAAATGAAAGTAAAAGATGGGGATATGGTAGAACCAGGAGATCCATTAATAGAAGGTTCTTTAAATCCTGCTGATATTTTAGCAATCAAAGGTCCAGAGGGCGTATTTGAGTATTTAACAACAGAAGTTCAAAAAGTTTATCGAAACCAAGGTGTTGATATCAATGATAAACACATTGAAGTCATTGCAAGACAAATGCTTAAAAAAGTAAGAGTAGAAGACAATGGAGATACAGATATGTTCCCTGGAACATTAGTAGATATGTATGAATTTGCAGATAAAAACGAAAAAGCTACTAGCCAAGGACTAAAACCAGCTATTGGAAAACGTGTATTACTTGGCATAACCAAAGCATCCCTTGCAACAGATAGTTTCTTATCAGCTGCATCATTCCAAGAAACCACAAGAGTATTAACAGAAGCAGCTATCAAAGGAAAAGAAGATGAATTAGTTGGCTTAAAAGAAAATGTTATCATTGGTAAATTAATACCAGCAGGAACTGGTATGAAAAAATATCAAGATTTACACATTAGCACTGAAAAGAAAGAAGAAAAAGAAGAAAACGCAGAAAATAATGAATAAACAATGCAAAACAAAAAATCAAAAAGTTACAAAAATGTTACAAAAATGTTACATTTTTGTGACTTTTTTGTATTTTATTGAAATAAGCCTTAAGATATGTTACTATCATAAAAGGGGAAATGATTAACTTAGATAAAAGAAAGGGGAATGAAAATTCATGAAAAAAATAAGAGATAAAATAATTTTATTATCCATTCTAATGATTTTATTTGTAACTACTTCTGTATTAGCAACAACATATGAAGCCATAGAAGCTCCGTATACAGAAGAGTATAAAGAATATTTAGAATTATCAGAAGAAGAAAAAAGCCGAATTTTAGAGCCAAGAAAATATGATTTTTCAGATGAAAAAAATAGCACCAACACAGTTCTTTTAGAAAATGAAAAAATAACATTAAAAAATTTAGTTAATGTATTAAGATCTTCTGCCACTGCAACAGAAGCTAGGTTCTCATTAAAAGACTTAATATCTAATAATATTGTTGTCAAAAATCAAGAAAGTGTAAATGCTTGTTGGGCTTTTGCTTCCATAAGTTCTTTAGAAACAAATTTAGCTTTAAAAAATTACCATAACAATATAGCAGAAAGACTATATGATTTTTCAGAAAGACATATGGCATACACCATGTCACAAAGCTTTTTAGCCGGACAAATTAATCCATATGGCTATTCCCATCAAGTAGCTGCTGGAGGAACTTATTTAATGGCAACCTCCTATTTAACCAATGGGCAAGGAGCAGTTCTTGAAGAAGATATGCCTTTTGTAGACACACAAGAAGAAATTGATATTAGCCAAATACAAAATAAAACGGTTCAAACAACTGTAAATAATATTCTTTGGATGGATCCTATTACAGATGTAAAAAATGCAAGTGAAACAGAATTAAATAATTTAAGACAAGAAATAAAAGAACATGTTTCCACTTATGGTTCTGTCTATGCTGGTGTATATGCACCAGATGGATCTGAGCAAAGTGAGCAATATATAAATATGTCAACAGGAGCGATGTATGTTGACGAAATAAAAACTTGGACAGAGACCGATGAAAATGAAATAGAGATAAGTTATTCCACTAAACCAAATCATGCTGTTTCTATTATTGGTTGGGATGACAATTATGCAAAAGAAAATTTTACAACCCAACCAACTAATAATGGAGCCTGGATTGTAAAAAATTCTTGGGGAGAAAATGAAACATATACATATGATGAAGTCAAAGCAATATATGGTACAGATCTTACAGACGAACAATTTACCTCACTTTTAGAAGCACTTAGAGAATCTGGTTATACAGTTGATGAAAATAACCAAACTGTATCGATGAAAGTAGGAGATAATGGTATATTTTATGTATCTTATGAAGATGCCACTATCTATACAAATTTATTTGGCATTGTAAGTGCAAGTGATTCCAAAACATATGATAATTTATATCAACATGATGTGTTAGGACTTAATTATGAAACAAGTTATACAGGAACAGCAACACAAGATATTTATGCAGCTAATGTATTTGCTAGAGATACGACAGATGCAGAGTATTTAACATCTATTGGTATTACCAATTATGTAGCAGGAACCTATGAGGTATATATAAATCCAGACGGAGCGGGAAAAAGTAAGCAAGACTTGCAAAAAGCAGAATTAACAACAGGAAGTGAAATTACTTTAACAGCAGGTTATAATACAATAGAATTCCAAAAACCATTTCAATTAACAGGAAATAATTTTGTAATAGCTTTAAAATTAAAACATACAGAAGGAGAATATACCTATTTACCATTTGAAAGTCCGGATGGAGATGCCAATTCAGTAGCTTCTGAAGGGGAAAGTTTTATTATTTTTGAAAGTGATTTGGAAAATGGGGATGATTGGGTTGATGTCAGTGACCCTACTGATGAAGATATATTTGTTGGAAATCTTTGTATAAAAGGAATAACAGTCGATAACTATACAGGAGATATAGCAAACCCGGATACAGAAAATCCAGGTGAAGAAAACCCTGGAAATAATACCACAGGAGGAAATACAACAGAAGATAATACCACAGGAGGAAACACAACAGAAGATAATACCACAGGAGGAAATACAACAGAAGATAATACTACTGGAGGAAATACAACTGAAAATAATACGCCAGGAGAAAATACAACTGGAAATAATACTACCGGAGGAGATATACCACAAGACAATGAGCCAGTAAATTCTAATTTTGATCAAGCAGAAGCCTATTTAACCAATATCAAAATAACAGTAAATGATTACATTTATACATTTGAAATGAAAATGGAAGTAAGAAATATAGAAGTTAGTCAAATCAATGATAGCTATGAACACTATTTTTATATAAATGGTGATCCGAATACACAAAGCCTACTAGATGACAAATGGATTAAAACAGATTCCTTCGAAAGGCAAGCAGACGGAACCTATACCATAAAATTAACAATTAATGATGAATCGCAAATATCTGATTTGGAAGAAGATAGTGAAAATGCCTATATCTATATAAAAGAAATTGCAACAAATGGTAATTTATCAAGCACGGTAATTTCCGATGCTATGCAAATAGATATTGATACAGCTAATTTAGAAATTGATACAGATGAGGATGGCAATACAGCAGTTGTATATGAGCCACAAGTAAATCATGCCAATAGTTCTACAACAGATAATACTACAGCAATAACTAATTTACCAAGAACAGGTATAAAAACAATTTTGGTTGTAATAGGTGTGATAGCTATTGTATTTGTAATAACTTATATAAAATATAGAAAAATGGATGATATCAAATAAGGTAAAAAAATTGAAACTAATTTACTTAGTTTCAATTTTTTTAGTTTAAATTTCGCTTTGGGGTCTAGCAATCGGCTGTTTGTCTTTAGGGGGATGGGGTTCTATGTTTTATTTTCAATGATAATTGGTTCATTTCATAAGTTAAGAACTTGTATGCACCTTATTTGGCACCCTTTCTGTGATAATTCTCCTGGGGAGAATTACACGAACATTTTCCAAATAAGGTGCATACAATTTCTAAACTTATTTCATTCACACAATTATCATTGAAAATAAAACATAGAACCCCATCCCCCTAAAGACAAACAGCCGATTGCTAGACCCCAAAGTGAAATTTAAATAAAGTGATTTACAATTTTTATAAAATGAGCTATAATAAAGGGGTAAAAAGGAGTGGGAAAAATGTATCAAAATTTTGGAATCAGTCAAAAAATAGAAGAACTATCAAAAGAAGTAGAAAAAGAAATACAACCACAATTTGATAAAATTGAAAAAATATGTGAAGCAAATAGTTTAAAAGTATTGCAAGCCATGCAAGACAAAAAACTATCTGGAGTACATCTAAATACCTCAACTGGATATGGAATTGATGAGCCAGGAAGAGACAAAATAGAAGAAATTTACAGTCAAATATTTAAAGCAGAAGATGCGCTAGTTAGAAGTCAACTCATCTCTGGTTCTCATGCACTAGCCGTTACTTTGCAAGGTTTATTAAGACCAAATGATATTATGCTAAGTATAACAGGACTGCCATATGATACCTTGCAAACAGTCATTGGAATTGGTGAAAATCCGAGCCCTAGTTCTCTAAAAGCTTATCATATTCAATATGAACAAATAGATTTAAAAAATAATGAATTTGATACCGAAAAAATTATGCAGAGACTAGCCAAAAAAGACGTAAAACTAGTTGAAATTCAAAGATCTATTGGATATTCCACTAGAAAAAGCATAACCATAGAAAAAGTAGAGGAAATGATAAAGCAAATTAGAAAAGTAAATACAGAAGTCATTATTATGGTAGATAACTGTTATTGTGAATTTGTAACAGAAAAAGAACCCATTGAAGTAGGAGCAGATATTGCAGTTGGATCCTTAATTAAAAATTTAGGAGCAGGAATAGCAACAAGTGGGGCTTATGTTGTAGGAAAAAAAGATTTGATTGCCTTGGTAGCAGAAAGATTAACAGGTCTTGGAAAAGAAATTGGTCCATCACTTGGTCAAAATACGAATTATCTTAAAGGTCTATTTTTCGCTCCATCTGTTGTAGCCAGTGCTTTAAAAACCATGATATTTGCTAGTAGAATGTTAGAAAAATTAGGTTATAATACAAGTCCTAAATATGATGAACCTAGAGCAGATATTGTGCAAAACATTATATTTCATGACAGAGAAAAACTAATTAAATTTTGTCAAGGCATACAATCTGGTTCACCAATGGATAGTTTTGTAACACCAATTCCAAGTCCAATGGCAGGTTATACAGATCAAGTCATTATGGCAGCTGGAACTTTTGTTGATGGTGCAACCATAGAATTAAGCTGTGATGCGCCTTTAAGAGAACCTTATATAGCTTATATGCAAGGCGGATTAACTTATCCATATGGAAAATTAGGTGTATTAAAGGCTATTGAATATATGAATGGGGAAACAGAGGAAAAAAAACTATTTTAATGGGAAAAGATTTGTGCTTTTTCTAAAATATAGAATAATTTGAAAATAGAGAGTTACAAAGCAATTTTGTAACTCTCTATTCATAAATGCTATAAGGCATTTAAATTTATTCTACTGTAACAGATTTAGCAAGATTTCTAGGTTTATCAACATCTAATCCTTTCTCTTTAGAAACATAATAAGCGAGAAGTTGTAAAGGAACAATAGTAATAATAGGCGATAAATAAGTAATGGTATCAGGAACAACAATGATATTATGAAATAGAGAACTATCTACTAATTTAAGTGTAGCATCTGATACCACAGCAGTTGTTAAGGCACCTCTTGTTATAATTTCTTCCATATTACTTACTGTTTTTTTGACTAAATTGGGATCTGTCATAATACCAATAACATTAACATCTTTTTCAATTAAGGCTATTGTGCCATGTTTTAATTCACCTGCTGCATAACTTTCTGAATGAATGTAAGAAATTTCTTTTAATTTTAAAGAAGCTTCTTGTGCAGTTGTATAATCAATGCCTCTTCCTAAATAGAAAACATCTTTTTCTTTGAATAAATTTTTCGCAATTGTAGCAACTGTATCTGTATTTTTTAAAATATCTTCTATCTTGTTAGGTAAGCCTAGTAAGGCATCTTTGATTTTCTTTAATTCTGCTGTATCTGTATTTTCTAAAACTTCT
Organism: uncultured Clostridia bacterium; assembly: GCA_944390615.1. Lineage (GTDB taxonomy): Bacteria > Bacillota > Clostridia > TANB77 > CAG-508 > CAG-269. Next base: position 12,710 of record CALXRJ010000173.1, read on the forward strand.
GCAAAATAAATGATCAGTAATAGCATCAAGGTAATTTGAGAAGTATATGCTTTAGTGGAAGCAACTGCAATTTCAGGTCCTGCATGTGTATAAATAGCAGAATCTGCTTCTCGCGAAATAGAGCTTCCAAGTACATTGGTTATAGCAATGGTTTTGGCATGGTTCTCTTTAGAAAGCTTTAAAGCTGCCAATGTATCTGCTGTTTCGCCTGATTGGCTAATAAAAATACACAATGTTTTTTCATCTATTAAAGGATTTCGATAGCGAAACTCAGAAGCAATGTCTACTTCTGTATGGATTTTACAAAGGTGTTCCATCGTATTTTTTACAGCAAGCCCTGCATGCATGGCAGTACCACAGGCAATAATATAAATTTGGTGTAAAGTAGATAAATAATCTTTCGTAAAAGAAAGTTCATCAAAATTACATTTATCACTATCTAATCTGGAGCCGATTGTTTCACGAATACTGGTAGGTTGTTCCATAATTTCTTTTAGCATATAATCATCAAACCCAGATTTATCAGCAGCCATAGCATCCCAAGTAATGGTTGTAGTATGTTTTTGGATAGGATTTAAATCTTGATCATAAAAGTCAATTTTGTCTCTGGAGAGAACTACATATTCAAAATTTTCTAATAAATAAAAATCTTTTGTGTAACCTAAAATAGCAGGAATATCAGAAGCTACGTAGTTTTCATCATTACTTTTACCAATGACAAGTGGACTATCTTTTCTAACTACAATCATATGATCTGGCATATAAACAGATAATATTTCTAAAGAAAAACTACCAATCAATTTACTACAAGCTTGTTTTACAGCTCTTAAAACTTTTTGGCCATCCTCTTGTTCCTCTTTTTGATAATAATAATCAATTAAATTAGGAACAACTTCTGTATCTGTATCAGATAAGAAATGATATCCATTTTCTTCTAAGAATTTTTTTAGTTCCATATAATTTTCAATAATTCCATTATGAACAACACAAAAAGAATTTGAATTATCAGCATGAGGATGAGAATTGATTTTAGAAGGAATGCCATGTGTTGCCCATCTAGTATGTGCAATCCCAATAGAACCTTCTAATTTTTTTGTTTCATCCAAATGGTAAAGGTTTTCCACACGCCCTTTGTCTTTTACTATTTTAATTTTATTTTTTTCTATGGTAGCCATTCCTGCTGAATCATAACCTCTATATTCTAGTTTTGATAATCCTGCTAATAAAATAGGACTTGCTTTTTGAAATCCTATGTAACCAACAATTCCACACATAAAAATCTCTCCTTTTTTATAAAATAATGATGTACTACTAATAATAGTATTATAGTATTATGTTAAAAATAGACTTGGTTTTTCGTTTCGTTTGTAAATTTATATAATATATTATAATAACTTTTAAAATGTTGCAAGTATTTTTATAAAAAATTCATAAAAAGCAAAAGTTAACATAATTTCAGTGCCATAAATTGACTTTACCATGGAAATTTGGTATAATGAAATCATCAAAATTGCAGGAGGAAAAAATATGAATGATGCAAGAATTTTACTGATTGGAGCACTAGTTGCAGATTGGTTATTGTTGCCGTGGTTTCTGAAACCACTTTCACTTTTTGGAATACTTGTGGCGGTGCTGGAAGTATGGCGGAAACGTAAACTTTTCTATAGTCACTGGATATTCAAAGCGTTTTGGTATTTGTGCCAAGTAATAGCCTTATTTGTGAGTTGGAGAGGTTGGGTTGCACTAATTCCTTTTTTATTTTATTATGTCTCTTGGTTATATGTCATCAATACTTTTAAAAAAGAATGGATTGAGGAATGGTGTTCTGAAAGTGAACATACAATTCTTGGAGTGCATAGAACGGGGATCCCGTATTTAGGCTATTGGATAGGAGAACTTATACCAATATGGCCGTGGGGACGAGACACTTACTATCTTTCATCCGATACTAAGGAAATTACCTCAAAGACATTCGACAGAGAGAAAGAAATGCGAAGGATACGAGGTATTGACGGAGGAGGAGAAAGAGGAAAGGTTTTGGGTGTTGGAATGGTGAGAATCCGTATGGCAAAAGGCTGGACGGAAGAAACGTACGTAATTACAATATTACCTCAACCTGAATGGGTAGCTGCTTATTTAAGGAGGTACTATATTGAGCCATTCGAAAAAAAGTCTTCACATAAAAAAGAGAAAAAGGAAAAAAAGGAAAAAAAGAAGAACGAGAAGAATGACAAAAACGAGAAACCTCTGGAAAACATACAAATTGATAATATTAATGTGTATGTAGATAATCGAAAAAATTAATGCGAGTTTGATATTTCCCATTCTGACAGCTTTTTTGAGTCAGAAATATGATTCCATAATAAACCCTCTGATTTTTAGAGGGTTTATTATGGATAAAAATCAAAAAAGGCAATAAAGAAGAGTATAATAGGGAGGTTTTACCAAAATGACATTTAATATTGAAGAAGAATTAAAAAAAATGCCAAAGGAACCTGGTGTATACTTAATGAAAGATAAAGATGACAATATTATTTATGTAGGTAAAGCAATTAATTTGAAAAATAGAGTTAGTTCCTATTTTAGAAAGACTAATAAAACAGATCGAATTTTAAAAATGGTTTCTTTAATAGATCATTTTGAATATATTGTTGTCAGCAATGAGGCAGAAGCATTAATTTTGGAATGTAATCTTATTAAAGAAAATAGACCAAAATATAATGTGTTATTAAAAGATGATAAAAATTATCCTTATATCAAAATTGATATAAAATCAGATTTCCCCAATGTTATGATAACAAGAAAAGTTGTAAATGATGGTTCAAAATACTTTGGACCTTATGCCAACCCAGGTGCAGCAAAGGAAATGGTTAATTTTATCAAACAAAAATATAAAATTAGACAATGTAGAAATTTTAAATCCAATACAAGAGCATGTTTAAATTATCATATAAAAAGATGTTTAGCACCTTGTATTGGAAATATTAGTAAAGAAGATTATAGAAAGCAAATCGATGAGATTATAGATTTACTAGAAGGAAAAACAGATAAGATTTTAAAAGAACTAAAAGAACAGATGAAAAAAGAAGCTACAAACCTTAATTTTGAAGAAGCAGCTTATATTAGAGATAGAATGGTAGCTATTCAAACAGCGTCTCAAAAACAAAAAGTTTCCAATATTTCGGAAAATAATATTGATGTAATAGGAATGGCAAAATCTGACTTAGAAGTATGTGTTGAAATCTTTTTTGTACGTGGTAGTAAAATGATAGGAAGAGAACACTACTTTTTTGATAATCTTGGTGATATGGAAGATAGAGAGATTATATCTGGTTTTATCAAACAATATTATATGGATAGTATGAGCATACCCAATAAAATTATGATAAGAGAAGAATTAGAAGATGAAAAAGCATTAGAAGAATGGTTAAGTAGTAAAACCAATCATAAAGTTATGATTCATAGTACAAAAAAAGGTGGAAAATTAAGATTTGTAGAAATGGCTGAAAAAAATAGTAAAGTAACTTTAGAAAATAAAGAGAAAAATCAGAATGCCATTTTATTAGAATTAAAAGAAAAATTAAAGATGGATCATTTACCACGAAAGATTGAAACTTATGACATTTCCAATCTATCAGGAGAGTTTATGGTAGCAGCTATGTGTGTAATGGAAGATGGCGTTATTAAAAAGAATTTATCCAGAAGATTTCAAATAAAAACTGTTTTTGGACAAGATGATCCAAGGTGTATGGAAGAAGTAATAACAAGAAGATTGGCACATTCCGTAGAAAATCCCGAAAATAAAGGTTTTGGAAGATTGCCAGATGCCATTTTTGCAGATGGTGGAATTACACAAATTCGAGCAGTTAGAAAAGCGGTAGATAAATATGGGGTAAAAATTAAAATTTTTGGAATGGTAAAAAACGACAAACATCAGACAAGAGCTTTATTGGATGAAAATAGACAAGAAATTGAAATATCAGAAAATCTATTTAATCTTATTACTTTATTTCAAGATACGGTACATGATACGGCGATTACGTATCATAGAAAGTTAAGAGAAAAAGCAATTACTAAGTCAGAGCTAGATGAGATTAAAGGGATTGGAGATGCTAAGAAAAAAGCTTTGCTTAAGAAATTTGGAAGTGTGGAGAAGATAAAAGAAGCAAGTTTAGAGGAATTAATGGAAGTTAAAGGAATCAATGAGAATTTGGCAAAAGAGATTTTAAAAAAATAAGTTTATATAAAAATAAATAGCTGGTCAAGGGGACCAGCTATTTATCGTGGTAGCTCTCAATGAGATCGGCAATCTCATTGGGAACAAACCTCCATACTCGATATTCTTTTTCTCCAATCTTTGTAGACTGGAAGCAGAATTTCGAGCATCCCATGAGTCGGGAAAGGAAAGTGCCGGTGAGGTCAAAATTTTTTATGTTTGACCAACTTTCCGGATCCCGCCCATGAGGAGCGAATTTGAAGTTTTTACGTATTCCATAACTGGATATGGTATACGTAAAAAAAGGGATGGGGATCCCTATAAAAGGGAATGGCAATCGAGCGTGCCTGGTTATTGTGGCTTTTTGAGCCTTTTTTTCCGGCGTCGCTGCTTGTTTTGTAGTGGCAGCTTTGGCACGAGCATTTATGAGTTTTGCCAGTACCTTTAGCTTTTTTTTATCCCCAGCGTAAAGGGCATCCTCGACGTTTGAGTTTATCAAATCGTCGAGGGAGACAGTTTCTTCTTCATCTTCAGAAGGTGCTGTCTCAGGTCCGCTAGTTTCAGGACGTTTCCGGAACCGATAAAGGTACCAGTACAGGCCCATGGGAATAAATCCAAAAGAGCCCAAAGGTCCAAAAACCATTGCAATTGACCACAGCACGGGACCAGCGATACTGTGGGATTCCCCAAAAAGCTGGGAAATCGAAAGATATGTTATCACCATCACCGCAATGGTAATAACGGTTGCTAAGTCGTTCCCGACGTGTGCCGGAAACAGTAGAATTGTGATGACACTAAAAAATGCCACCACCAGGAAAGCTATAGCTTTCCGATAATCGTACAGGTTTTTCCACATAAGAAAAACCTCCTTTCTTTTGTTAAATGGCACTTAGTGTGCCAGTTTTCGGGTGCTATATATGAAAGGGTTGCCACAGGCAATTGCCCTGATATTTTAATTATACCATATTTTCACAGATAAATCAACTTTTGGGTAAGATTATGTAAAACAAAGACAAAAACGAAAAAATGAGCCACACAAAAATATAGAATTTTCGTATGACCCATTTTTTGTGCTACTACGCCTTTTTTAACTGTTCATCAACCAACTCACGAAACTCTACAGGAAGTTTACAGAGCAGCTCTGTATCTGCCGTTTCAGCGAGCCAATGAGCAAGTTCAGGATTATCTTGTAGCAGGTAAGCTAAATCTTTTGACTTAGCATTACGCTTATATTTATTGATAAAATTTTCTAATATAAGCGTATTCCCATCCTCAATAATTGCACGGGTAAGCCGTGATTTTATCGAGAAAGGTGGTTTTTCTTCCTGATCCTGTTCCATCTCTGGCTCCATTTCGGGAGTAGCATCCACCTCTATGTCGGAATTAAAATTTTCTTCCAGTTTATCCAGAAATTCGTCCAACATAGCTTTTAGAGAGGTCCATTTCATAATGACTCCTCCTTTCAGGCTTGATACTTTAAGTATACCATTTAATACCAAATAAATCAAATTATTATGACTTAAAATTTAACATACGTTTTAAAATTCTTTCGTTTCCATTGAAAAAAACAAAAAACTATGCTATTCTATATAAAGCAAATTAATGATTAAAAATGATAAGAAGAAAGAGAGAAAAAAATGAAAATAAAAGAATTAAGATTACTAAACTTAACGATAAAACAAAACGACCAAATCATCTACCAAGGAAAAGCAGAAGAGGTACCAAAGAATTTAAAAGAACAAGAATACAAAAAAATTTATTTTCAAGGGGTAGATGTTATCCTAGAAATATAAAAAAGCTCCCATATGCCGTCCTAAAGCATATGGGAAAATTTTTTACTTTTCAGAAGATGTTTCCTCTGGAAGATCGGGAAGTACCAGAGGGGAGTCATCAGAGGAAGCCGCAAGCTCTTTCTTTTGAGAGTCAGAACGCTTTCTCTTAATCTGAAAAGTGAAAGTTTCGGCTACTATAGCACAAGCGACTATGGTTATAACCCAAAGAGCTGTGCTTTGATTCAAATCCATTCCAAAAATGAAACCAATTTGAATCACGACCCATCTCGCAGCTAGCGGAAGGGCGAAATCGAACAAAATCTCAATCAAAGTAGCCATTTTTTCACCTCCTTCCAAAAAAGGAAAGGACAATGAGTCTGACCCAATATAGGACATAGGGAAAAACTCAAATCTGCGGGTAACTACATTTATTATACCACATTGAACGTAGAAACTCAACTTAAAATAAAGATATTGTAAACAAATAAAAAAATCTAATCAAAACAATTGAAATAAAACCAAATCGATATTATAATATACTTGCCAAACAGCGAAAATGATATTTTTTTCCTCCGTCCCCAAAAATATCAAAAATATATCAGAAAGGAACCCAAAGCATGAACTGGACCAAAGAACAATCCCAAGCAATCTATGAAAAAGGAAGCAACATCCTAGTTGCTGCAGCAGCAGGAAGCGGAAAAACAGCTGTATTAGTAGAAAGAATCATCAACAAAATCATAAATGAAAAAATCGATATCGATAATCTATTAGTTGTAACTTTCACCAATGCAGCAGCATCTGAAATGAGAGAAAGAATTTTAAATGCCATCTATAAAATTATGGATGATGAAGAAACAAAAGATGAAGAGACAATTGCCCATTTACAAAGACAAATAACGTTACTTAATAAAGCAAGCATCTGTACCATCGATTCCTTTTGTTTAGATGTGATTCGAAATAATTTTTTCGAAATAGAAATTTCGCCCAATTTTAGAATTGCAGATACTGCCGAAATAGATTTACAAAAACAAGAAGTATTAGAAACTCTTTTTGAGGAAAAATACGAAAATCAAGATACCAATTTTGAAAAATTAATAAAAACCTATACATCCTATAGAGATGATACACCTTTAAAAGACTTAATCTTAAAGATATATACTTATATTGAATCCAACCCATATCCCCTAAAATGGTTAGAGACCCAAATTGAAAAATTCAACCGAAAAGATAGTAAACAAGATTTTTCCCATACCATTTGGGGCAAGATTTTACTAGATATGATGAAAGAAGAGGTAGAAGATAATATTCATAAATTAAAAGCAGAGCAAAAAAGATTGTCTGTAGAAAAAGA
>CALXRJ010000174.1 GCA_944390615.1 uncultured Clostridia bacterium
TTTTTCATAATCTTTCACATAAATCACCCTTTCTAAATCAAACTATTAAATCAAATAATTTTTTAAATAAGTAATCCATAAGTGTACTCGGCTAGGTTGGCGATATGGCTATCACCAACCTAACCACCACACAAGAAACTGTCGTTTTGAACATCAAAAAAACACTAAATTTTATTAAGATATCAGTCATTTTATAAGGTAGTAGAAAATGTCGTAAAATTAACCTTTGAAAATTTGAATAACTCCCATATTTTAAAATACAATATATGGAAAATACAAAATGAATAGTTACCTAAAAAATTTCTTTTTAGATAGATATCAAACATACACCACATGGTGTTGACGTATACCCTCAATCAGCTGCAGGAATGCCTTTTTCAGCAAATTGTTTAGCTTGTAAAGGTGACCCTATTGCTAATTTACAAGAAGACTTAGCAGCAGAACAAAAAGCTAGAGCAACTTATGAAAAATTGATTGATTTATGTAGAGACAATCCAGATGTATTAGACCCACTTAAATTCTTACGTGAAAGAGAAATTGTACATTTCCAAAGATTTGGTGAAGCTCTTCGTAAAGTTCAAGATAAACTTGCTGATAAAAATTTTTATATGAATAATAATTGTAAAAAATAAACTTTGATAGTTTTGGTAATTTTGGGGACGGAGGAAAAAATATATTTTTTCCTCCGTCCCCTTCTTCTTTTACATCAAATAAAATCAAAATATTTTTTTCTAAAAAATCGTATACAATATAGCTTCTCTCTTTTTATAAAATTCTAATAATCAATTGACAAAGAAACTAACGTTTGATAATATATAACAAATACCATCAGAAAGAAGATGAAATTATGAACGAACTAGAATTAATATTCCCTTCAAAAGGATATAAAACACAAATAGAACAATATGTTCAAGAATTTAGAAATCATAATGAAAATGAGATAATTGGAGACGCAAATTTATGTAAAATTAAAGATTTCAATCTATGGTTAAAAAAAGTAGAATCTGCTTTATCAGAAGAAAAAATGGAAGCAGAAACTGTTCCATCAACACTATATTTAACCATTCGAAAATCCGATCAAAAAATCATTGGAAACATACAAATTAATCATTATTTAAATGAAACATTGTCCCATAATGGAGGGCATATCCAATATAGTGTTCGTCCTTCAGAAAGGAAAAAAGGTTATGCTACTAAGCAGTTAAAATTAGGCTTAGAAAAATGTCATGAATTAGGAATTGGAAAAGTATTCCTTGATAGCTATAAAGACGATATTGGCTCTGTTAAATCAATTATGAATAATGGAGGAATATTGGAAAATGAAATTACTTTACCTAACGGAAAAATAAAGCAAAGATATGGAATTACCTTAAAAAAAAGATATGCCAATAGACATAAATTGAATCAACCTAATAGCGATTTAATATACCTAGTAAAAAACTTTAAGGGAAAAACTTTTACTGGTGATGTTTGTTATTATAATTTTAAAAATGCAAACATCAAAATAGCAACTCCTAAAGGTAAAGTGATAATAGATAATAACTACCAACTATTAGAATTTTATGATTATCATTCTAAAGTTAAATTATCTGCCTTTTATGATAAAAATAGTGAAATTATAGAATGGTATTTTGATATTGCCAAAAAAATAGGAAAAGAAAATGACGTACCTTATGAAGATGATTTATATTTAGATGTAGTCGTAAGACCTGATGGCAAAATTATATTATTAGATGAAAATGAATTAAAAGATGCTTTAAAAAAATTTGAAATTACAAAAGAAGAATATGAAATGGCTTATGAAGAAGCTAATAAATTAATGATGTTGTTAGAAGGAAAAAAAGAAAAGTTAAAAAGTTTTACTGATATGTATTTAAATTACTTTAAAAAATTGAATCTTAACTAAAATTACCTTAAAACCTTGAAAACATAAAAAATACTTGCTATAATAATTATGTAACCCAAGGTAATTACCTAATGCAAAAAAGAAAGGACGTATTATGCTACCAAGAAAACAATTAAAATGTGGTATTGTTCCACATCCCCTTGAAGTGGAGGATCTTCGGCAAATCTATTTTTTGCTGACTTATGCATGTAACAAAGCTTGTCCATACTGTATCGAACCAAATGTCCATACCGGAAAATACATGTGTGAAAAAGATTTTGTTACAGGCATGAAAATTGCAAAAGAATTGGATTTTAAAATACTCTATCTTCATGGCGGAGAACCCACCGTTCATCATGATGTTGTAAACTATGCAAAATTGGCAAAAAAAGAAGGATTCCTTGTAAATATGTTTACCAATGGTCTTCGCCAAGATGTATTAGAGCAACTGGATGGTATCGTGGATGAAATCAGGTTCTCCTATGAGCCTGGGCTAGATTTTATGTTTCAAAATCAAGCCAAGTGGAAGTCACGAATTAAACTATATATTATGGCAACAACAGAAGCTTATCCAACAGAGAAAAGCTTAATGGAAGTAGTAAATAAGGCACTGGACTTAGGTATGGGAGTAAAGGTAAGAACTTTAAATCCTGTTAACCCATATGCATACAAATATCAGTTTGTGCCTTATCTACATCAGCACCTGTTTACTCTGCCAGAAGAAGAAATCATCTGTGACGGAAATAAGGCTGCCTACCGAATGGAAAATGGTGTAATTGTTCGGTTAGGCAATATGCAGTTAAATCCAGGGCACTTAAAATATAGTGTCGACCCAGATGGCGTTATGCACACTAGGTTTACACATTCCCAAAAGGATTTAATCATTCCAGAACACGAAATCGAAGCCAAAAAGACTCTCTTTCAACCATTGATTGAAAGATTAAGAAAAATTTAATGAATTAATATCCTACTCCCACATCCCTTTTTTGAGATGTAGAAGTAGGATATTCTCTTTGTTATTTGTACTATCTTAAAACTTTTATAAATTCTTACTAATCAAAACTACCACTTCTTATCCCCATCAAATCCAATACCACAAACTGAAATCCTAAATCCCTAATTTCCTGTATCACCTTTTCATTTTGCAAAACCTTTTCAAAATCTTCCTTTGGAACCTCTATCCTAGCAATATCGCCATGATACCTTACTCTTACCTGCTCAATTCCTAGTTCTTTTATCTTTTCCTCACTCTCTTCCATTTTCTTCAGCATTTCTACTGTTAAATCTGTATCATAAGGAAACCTCGTTGCTAAGCAAGAATTGGATGGTTTATTCCAAATTTTCATACCAAATTGATGAGCTATACTTCGTATTTCTGCCTTACCAAATCCTGCTTCTGCCAAAGGGCTTATAATTTCTAGCTCTTCTCCTGCCTTATTTCCAGGTCGATAAGCCTTTAAATCATCTGCATTTTTTCCATCTAATACTATAGCAAAACCCTTTTCTTTTGCTACTTTTTTTATGGTTGTCATTAAACTTTTTTTACAATCGTAACATCTATCTTTGTGGTTTTCCTTAAATCCCGTCACTTGGAAAGGGTCATAGGGAACCTCTTGATATAAAAATTTATTTTCCTCTAAAAATTGGATTGCCTCTTTATAATCTTTTCTTGGAACCATACAGCCATCTGCTATAATGGCTAATACATTTTCTTTTGGTAGAACTTGATTGGCTACATATAATAAAAAACTAGAGTCTATTCCACCAGAAAAACTAATTGCCACTTTTTCAAGTTTTTTTAATCGATTTTCTAATTTTTCTAACATAAACATCAACCTTTATTTTAATTCTTCTAATTTGTATAATTCTTTTAATGGAATCTTATTTTTTTCTGCTAACTCTTTCATACTTTCATATTCTGGATAGATATAAGTTTCTCCATTATTGATTACTTTTTTAGCCTTCAATTTTCCATATTTTGTGTCAATTTCTACCAATTCTCGTCCTAATTCTGTGCGAGCTTCGAAACGATAGCGAATTCCAATTGTCGTTGTTTCTCGAAACATAATATTTTGTAAATGAAACATATCTTCTTTTTTACAGGCAACCGTTAATCGATAAGCTGGTCGATTTTTTTTCATAAAGATTGGGGTATAAAATACATCTAAGGCTCCATTTTCAAATAATTTTTCTTGTGTATAACCTAATATTTCACCACTACAATCATCAATATTGGTTTCCATTACTACAAAATTTTCATTTTGTTCTTGTATGTCTCTATAGTTGTCTTTTAAATCATTTGGTATTTTTAAATCTTTGTAACCTGTTCCCCAACCTATTTTTTCTGTTGTCATGGCAGGTAAAGTGGTAAAATCTGTTGCTAGTTCTGCAATAATGGCTGCTCCTGTTGGGGTAACTAATTCTGTATCCACATCGATTTGTCTAAATTTAACATGAGAATTGGCAAATATTTCACTGGTTGCTGGTACAGGTACAGACATGGTACCATGGGCACATTCAATAAAACCATATCCGTCATTGACAATACTTGAAATGATTTTGTCTGGATTTATTTTTTGAATTAGAATAGCAGTTCCTACAATATCAATAATCGAATCAATGGCTCCTACCTCATGAAAATGTACTTCTTCTAGTGGTTTGTTGTGAACTTTTGCTTCTGCTTTTGCCACTCTTAAGAATATTTTTTTGGCTAGTTCTTTGCTTTTTTCTTGGATAGAACTATGATCAATAACAGCATATACATCTTTTAAGTTTCTATGTTCATGATGATGGTGATGCTCATGATGATGTTCTTCTTCATGATGATGTTTCTCTTCGTGATGGTGTTCTTCTTGCTCATCTAAAATAACATCCACATAAGTTCCTGTAATTCCATTTTTTACTTTTTTGGATATTTCAATTTTATAACCATCTATGTTTAACTTTTTAATTTCCTCTAAAAAATAGGTTTCATCTCCTACAATTTCTAATAAAGCTCCTAGAGTCATATTTCCACTAATGCCACTGGAACAATCAAAATATAAGACTTTCATTTTTGTCCTCCTTTAAGTTTCTTTTTCACTTATTTTAGCATTTACAATTTGATTCATCAATTGCCAATAAATACTACTACTTCCCTCATAATGGCTTGTAAACACTACCACTAATTCTAAATCTGGTACCACAAAAATATATTGTCCATAATGACCTTGTGCAAAAAAGCTTGGATAATTGTTATTGCCAAAAGTTCTAACCCACCATTGGTAACCATAATCTGCTGAACCAGATGACCTGTCAAATTGAACAGTAGTAGAATCTTCTACCCATTGAGCTGGAATGATTTGTTCTCCATTCCAAACACCATCATTTAAATAAAGTTCTCCGATTTTTGCCATATCATATACATTCATCGCAAAACCATTTCCACCATCTGAAATACCTTGTGGGTCTTCTGTACATTCTACACTATCAATATCCAGTTGATCAAATAGATATTCTTTTCCAAATTCATAGGTTGTTTTACCAGTTGCTTGTTGAATAATGGCAGATAATAGATGGGTGTTTCCGGTAAAGTAGTTAAATACAGTTCCTTGCCTTGCTAAAGCTCTTCGATTTAAGACATAATCTACCCAATTACTAGAAGCTAACCAATCATTCCAATTTGCTGTGTCACTTGCATCTAATCCTGTTGTATGAGTAAGCAAATTCCAATTGGTAATTTGATTTTTATATTCACTGCCAGAATCTAGTATCTGTGGAAAATAGGTCGAGATTGGTACATTTACTCCCTCGATATATCCTTTATCAATCGCAATACCGAAAATAGCAGATGTTATACTTTTTGAGGTAGATTGTAAAGTAAATACGCTTGTTTCGTTATAGCCTTCTTTATAATACTCATCGACTATAACACCATCTTTTATGATTACCTCTGCATGAATCGGATAAGAATCGATTGTATTATGTACAGAATTTAATACCGAAACATCGATGTTGTGATTTTCTGGTGCATCATGCTGCCATTGCCATGGTTCTTCTTCTGGCTCCCCTACTTCTATAACCATTTGATTTGCTTCTTGTTCTTGTACTTCTTCTGTTTCTTCATTCGTATTGTTTTCTATTACATTTTGTGTATTTTCTGTTTGGTTATTCAGACGATTATTTCTAAAAATTATCAAAAAAATAACGATTAAAATAAGAATGATTGCTAAAATGATTATTAACTTTTTTTTCATGTTTACCTCCTAAACTAAAAGGACCGGGGTTTTTTGGCTCCATTTTTTACCAAAAGAACACTGGTCTTTTTTTGGGGAGGGACCAAAAAGACCCGGTCCTTTTGGTCCCAAAAAAATAAAAGGGGATGTTATTTGTGCTAATTGCTTGGACTACAATTAGCACGGCAAATTTTTATTAACCCCCTTAAATCTGTTATCCAATTATTACACAATTACATGGAATAAACTCAGTTGGTAATTTTCTATTTTCAAATTCCATTTTCCAGATGTCTTCTTCTGATTTTGCTTGAGCAGACACGATTTTACAACAATCGATTACGGAACCTCCTCCTACTGCTAAAATAAAATCTACTTGATTTTCTTTGGCAAGTTTTGCTCCTTCTTGTACTTTTTGATAAGTTGGATTTGACATAATGCCAGAAAACTCTACTACATTTTTTCCGTTTTCTTTTAAAATGGCAATTACCTCATCATAAAGTCCTGTTCTTTTGATACTGCCTCCTCCAAAAGCAAACATAACATTGTTTCCTACTTTTTTTAATTCTTCTGGTAAAGCTTTTTTTAAAGCTCCTTCGCCGAAATATACTTTTGGTATTTTTTCATAAACAAATTCTTTCACAATAATTTCCTTCTTTCTTTATATAATTTGGCAATCCAGTTATCGATTTCTTTTTGTGAGGTTAGTTCTTTATTTTTGAGCATCTAAATCTGGTTTCATTTGAGCATAACTTGCAAGCAATTCTGGTGTGCTTTGATAATATCTTTTATTTTTATTGATTTTAGCAATTTCTTGCATTTCTTCCTCTGTTAAGGCAAAATCAAAAATATCGATATTGGCTTTGATATGTTCTGGATTAGTTGCACCAGGAATAACAATATGGTCTGATTGGATATGCCATCTTAAGATAATTTGTACATTGCTTTTTCCATATTTTTCTGCTAATTTGCCAAAAATTGGCTCATTGATTAGTCCTTTATCTCCATGTCCTAATGGATACCAAGCTTGTATTTTCATATCTTCTTTTTGTAAAAACTTTTTCATTTCTGTTTGTGGATAATAAGGATGTGCCTCTGTTTGGTCAGGTGTTAGCATAAATGTTCCTATTCCTAATTTTGGCATTTGGATGCCATTGTTTAATGTTACATTTTCCATTTTCATTCATCCTTTCTATTTAATTTTTTAAATTTTATTGATTATAGATAACCGGTTTGATTAAAGAACGGTCTCTGTTTAAGAATAAATCCATAGCTTCTGGAATTTTATCCATACCATAATAGCGATGTGTAATAATTTTAGATGGGTCAATTCGATGATTGGAAATTAGTTCTGCCATTTTGGACATAAGTAATCTTCCTCCTCCACATCCAACTCCTTTTATGGTTTTATCACCATAGCCAAATCCCCAAACAGCTGGGTTAATTGGAATGTCTTTTCCACTAAAATAAGCAGATAAATTGACAACCGTTCCTCCATTTTTTAGCATACTTAAAGCTTTATCGATGGAATCTTCGTTGCCTCCACAAATCATAACACCATCTAATAATCCGCCATTTTTTTCAATGATTTCGTCTGTATAGTTTTCATTGTGGTAATCAATACAGTAAGTTGCTCCATATTCTTTTGCTACTTCAAAACAAACTTTTCTAGAACCAATGGCAAATACTTTTCCAGCTCCATGAAGGATGGCTGCTCTTACTGCCATTAAGCCAACTGGTCCTACTCCTAATATGGCAACTGAATCTCCGAATTTAGGATTTAATTCTTTAACTCCTTCAAAAGCTGTACACATCATGTCTGGTATCATTACTGCTTGTTCTGGGGTTACGTTTTCTGGAATATGTGCTAAGTTCATGTCAGCATCTCTGATATAATAATGTTCTACAAATGAGCCTCCTCTATCTGGGTAATCAATTCCTGCATACATATTGTCTTGCCTGTTTTTTGCGTGTCCATCTTGTGCTTCTAATGTTCTCCATATTGGCATAACTGCACAAACGATTACTTTGTCTCCTACTTTGAAGTCTTTTACTTCTTCTCCTACTTCTTCTATAATGCCACACATTTCATGTCCTACTGCTTTTCCTAGTAAATAAGGTAGTGATTCACAGCCTGTTTCACATAGATGAGCATCACTGGTACAAGGGGACCAAATTAATGGTTTGATGATGGCTCCTTGTGGATTGATTTTTTCTGGTAAAGGACAGTTTTCACTGATTTCTAGTTTACCTTTTCCTGAGATGACAACACCTTTCATTTTTTTCATAAAAAGACCTTCTTTCTATATTTAAAATTATAAACGATTAAATGAATGGTTTGATTTTTACATTATGATTATATATGTCGGTGGTAACTACCGGTCAATAGTTTTTTGAAAATTTTTTTAATTTTTTTTGTTCGGGTTGCATTATAGCAGGATTTTGGTGGGGAGGGAAGTTCAAAAAAGTTGTTGCTGTTTTAACTAAAAGTTTATGGTGGTGGGATTGGGTTGGTTTTTGGCAAAAAAATGTCAAAGAGGGCGAAGATTTTTGACAATGTTGTCAAAAATCTCCGCCCCCTTTGACATAAAATTTGGACTTTGAGATATATTCTCAAAGTCCATCGATTTATATTTCATTTCTTGATTATAATTTTTTTATTTCTTCTACTGTTAATCCTGTTGCTTTGCTTATAGTTTCTATGTCTACATTTTGAGCTAATAGTTTTTTGGCTATTTGTAATGTTCCAATCTCTATTCCAGCTTTTAAGCCCTTATCATATCCAGCTCCTTCTACAGCTTTTTGGTCTAAAATATATTTTTCTCTTAACTCTGCTAAATAGATTTCTCTTTCATCTTGACTGATTTCTTCTAGTACTTCTTTTGCTTTTTTTATCTCTTTATTCGACATCTCTACCACCTCTGGATTTTTTATAAATTTTACCCATAAATCTAAGCTTTCATTTCTAGTTTTTTCTTGGTGTCTATCAAATTTAGGCAACTCAATTATATAAAATTCCATGGCATCTGTCAATATAATTTTTGGGTAGTCCTCTTCTCTTATATTCCATTTTGTCATATATTTTGGTATTGTTTTTAACCCTTCCAGTTCATAATCTGTTATTAATATTGCGATTCCTTTTTCTAAGGAACTATAATCTTGCCCTGATTTGATACTTTTGCTAAATATTTTACTCCAATAAAATAATAGTCGTTTTTCAATGTCTTTTTTGTCTACTACTTGTCGAGTAGACCTAAGCATTTCTACTTAAGCCCCTCACGAATCCGTGCATGCGAATTTCCCGCACACGGCTTCTCATAATATAATTCACTCACTGTTTTAAAATAATGTCACGTATATTTTTGGTTTCTCTAACGGGTATATCTTCATCATCTCTTTGAATTGGTCAAATGTATAACTATTTTTCTGACTTCTTCTATTGAGCCATTTTACTAGCGACTTTTCGATTTCGTATACATACCTTTTGAGCATCCTCATATTAAAAGATACACCAAAGTAATGATAATGCCCTCTTAATTTCTCGTTTGTTTTTCTGATGATTTCTTTTGCTTTAAGGTTTCTGTTCTGTTTTAGCCAATTATTATATTCTTTGAGTTTATCTCTGTATTTCTTCTTGCTAGTTTTGACTTTGGGAATATAAAATCCTTTGGTGCTTTTTCCTATGTAATATGTAAAGCCTAAAAAATCAAATGTTTTACTATTTCTTGGGTTGTTTCTATCAAATTTTATTAGTTTAGTTTTCTCTTCTGCCAATTCTAAACCGAATTTTTCTAGTCTCTTAGGCAATAGCTCTTTCATAAATTGTTCTGCATTTCCTTTTCTTTGAAAACAGCATACAAAATCATCTGCGTATATTATAATTCTACTTTCTCCTAGGAACCTGTCTTGTATTCTAATTTTGAACCATAATGACAATACGTAGTGCATATATATATTTGCTAGGACAGGACTTAATATTCCTCCTTGTGGTGTTCCTTCTTCACTCTTTATGTATACTTCTTTTTCTATTATACCTGCCTTCAAATATCTATTTATTAGTCTCAACATATTTGTATCTTTTATATGTTGTTCTAAGCATCTCATTAACCATTTATGATTTATATTGTCAAAGAATCCTTTTATATCCGCCTCTACTACATATTTGTATGTTCCTGAGTATAGTATATGTGCTAATTCTTTCGTTGCATCGTGACAACCTCTTTTGGGTCTAAAACCATACATACAATTTAGAAATTTAGGTTCATATATTGCCTCTATTATCTTTTTAATTGCTAATTGCACTATTTTGTCCTCATAATTAGCTATTGCTATTCCTCTTACTTTACCATTTGCTTTTGGTATATACACTCTTTTCGCTGGTGTCGGCTTGTATGATTTGTTTCTCAATTCCTTAGCCAGCTGTCTAATATTACCCTCCAGATTTTCCTCGTATTCGTCTTTGCTGATACCATCTTGTCCTGTTGCTTTATTCTTTTCTAGTTCTTTGTGACATTCTATAAGTAATTCTTCATTTATCAAATGATAAATTGATGTAAATATTTCCTTTGGATTTTCTTTTGCTCTTTGAGCTATTCTTGATATTTTCGTTTCCATTATTCCTCCTATCCCTGTGTATAGATAATGTTTCTATACCAAGATTTATATTATGGGAGTTCCCTTTTCTCCTCTAGTCTTATTATTACTAGTATCTTCAATACTATGAAACTCCTCCGACTGCCTGTATTTCTTTTAGCATCCTCCTTTTTATCGTTGTTTGCTATACTCTATTTGAGAAAATACAGGCTCTCACTGTTCATTATATAGTCCTTGTATATCATGATTAGGTCTTAGACCCCGCAGAGATATATTCATACTCGCAATATCGCATAAATATATATAGTTTTCTGACAAATGCACATCATCAACTCTCTGATTAAAAAACATATTTCGTGGCTCAATACTAACCCTGATACCTAACTGTTTACGCTTAACTTAATGTATTACTACATTAAGCTCAAAACTGGCTACTAGCGGCTTGCTAACCTTACTAGATAGGATTTCCACCTATTAAACTATATAACCTGCACAGTCGCACGCATCTCTATATTACAATTTACTTTTTTATCTATTTTAGCTTTGATATCTAATATTCCTGCTTTATCATCTAGCAAGTCTTTTTCTAGGATTGGATTGCTGTCTAATTGTACATCTGTAACTTTCTTTTTAATAATTGCACTAATTAATTTGCTGGTTATATCTTCATTTCCAACATGACCGAAGATTCTTTTAAATACATAGTCTATTTTGGGGTCTAGTAATTTTTTGATATCATATCACGCTTCTTTCTTTTTTATTTTTGTTTTTTTTTGATTGTTCGGCAGAACTGCCTTGATTTTTTGAATAAATTGTATGAAATATAAATCCTTTTTATGTTAACACATTTTTATTGATTTTTCAATAGATTTTTTGAATATTTTTATAAAATAGCAAAACCACCTAGAATCTCTTATGACTCTAGGTGGTTAAACAATAAAAAACTTCTCTCATTTTCAAAATAACACTAAAACGACGTACATCATGTCATATGTTTTTGCCAAAAATCAATCGCCAAATTTATCCATCCTTCCGCAGAAGTTCCAATCCCCAAACCAAATCCATGCCCTAAATTAGGATATTCATGGAATTCCACATCAACGCCAA
>CALXRJ010000175.1 GCA_944390615.1 uncultured Clostridia bacterium
AAATATCATTTCGCACATTATTATACTGTTGCTTCTTATATGTCCTTGTAAATTATTTTCTTTTTTTAATCTATCAAATTCTTTTATATAGCTCAATTCGTTTTTCTTTAAGTAATAATTCATTTGAATGTCTAACATACTAGACAAACAAGTTTGTCTGTATGGCAGGGCTATTGCCCCACACCCCATTCAATCAAAAATAAAAATTCACCTTTTTTATTTTTGATTACTAAAAAACTATAAATAGTTTTTTAGACAAATTTAAAAGAGGCTAGTTCTAATATTAAGTAGAATTAACCTCTTTTAAATTTGTATATAAGCTCCCTATTAAAGCCTTATTTTTCACCTATTTAATTTCCCTTATCCACTCATTTATCTTATGCTTGTCCGATGTATCAATCAAATATCGCAACCCCCTGGATAAGAAAACGTAACTTTTCGATATCTTCCCAGTATAGCTCCTGCAAAAATAACAGATGAACGCATTTGTCTCATCAAATTTTCTGGTATCTCAAATTTATTGATATTTCTGGAATCGACAATTATCTTATTTTGATTTTTTTTCACTTTACACCCTAAACTTTTTAAAATTTCTATCATCATTTGTGTGTCATGAATATTGGGAACATTATAAAGTTTGGTAATCCCCCTATTTAAAACACTGGCTGCCATAATAGGAAGCGAAGCATTTTTAGAGCCTGAGACAAAAGTTTCTCCTTGTAACTTTTTGCCTCCTTCAATTATGTAACTTGACATTTTTCACACTTTCCTTTCATAAAGTACTTTTTTATGGTATATTTTATGAGTTCTTGGTGTGAATTGTTACTTTATGGTGTAAATATGTCGAAATTGACTTTTCGTTAGAAATTTGACACAAGATAAGAGACTCTAAAATCTCAGAGTCTCTTCATCAATTTTTATTTTCTATTTTAAAGTCCTTTTAAGTATCGATATATTTCTCCCCAATTATACAAAACCTTAATATATTCATTTTCCGCCAAATCATAGGAAGGTGCATCTTTTAAGTAAATGGTCTTTATTTTTAAGTCTGCTATACTTTTTATGTGTTTCATAGAATCATCTATCATTATGTCAATTTTCTCATTTGAACATATTTCTGCTTTATTTTTCACTGCCCAAAAATATTGATCAAATATATCCATTCCCTCTTGTTTTAATCTTTCTTCTGTTAATTCTATCATATCTTTATTAAGCGTACCTCTTGCTGTTACTAATATTAAGCAATGTCCGTCTTCTTTTAACATTTTTAGTACTGTTTTGGCTCCTGGCATATAGTTAGATTTTAAGGTAATTTGCTTGTGATATTTTTTTAAAAATCCATCTATTTGTTCTGGGGTCCAATTAAATCGATCTTGAAAAGTCAAATTTCTATTATCTGTTTTGCTATTTTGTTTTAGGTCAATCATGTCATAAAGTTCAGAATATACTCTGTACTCTTTTTCTGAGTCAAATACAACTCCATCTAAATCAATTCCGATCCTCATATTTCCTTTTCCTTCCTTTTTACTTTATATTTGGGGTTCTCCTGTATCATTATAATTTCCAATATTATTTTCTCCCTCTATATTTTCAGAACTTATATTTTCTCCATCGCTATTCTTAGGCTCTACAATTTCTCCTAGTTCTTTGGAAAATTCTCTTAATAAAACAACTTTTATGGTTGTATCTTTTCCACTAATATACTCATCCATAATTCTTTTTACTTTTCTTAAATTTTCCATCTCTTCTTCTGTTACTTCTGGATTTTCTTTTGCTCTTTTTACTAGTTTTTCTTTTATTGCAACAATATCTTCATTGCTTGCACAAGATACTCTTTGGAAAATTTGGAAAGAGTCATAATATTTTAAGATTGGTATATTGGTGCATTCTTTATCAAATCTCTCATAAAATTGCTCCATTTTCATAGGAATACATCTAAATATTTCGTCTGCTTTTTCCTTATATTCTTTTTCTAAAAGCTGTTCATTTAGTTCTTCAAATCTTTCTAGTATTTCTTTCATTTCTTCGTAGGAATATTCATTTTCATCCCTAATTACTACTTTGCTTAATTCTTCATCTACATTAGGACAATATTTTGAATGTAGAGAGGATAAATTCATTCCATTTAAGAATATTGTTTTTAATGTTTTTACGTCATTGCTAATTAGATTGCTTTTAGAGAAATAGATAAAATATTCAAATAATTTCACAATATCAATTAATTCTAATTCGCCACTTTTTACTTCCTCTAAGGTTTCTTCTACTGTTTCTGTAAATTTATCATCTTGTAATTTCCAATATTCTTCTACCAATATTTTCTTATAAGCAGGAACTTTTTTGGATTTTGGACTTTCATTGATTGCTTCCATATCTGCTTTAAAAATTTTCATGTCAAATATTCTAGTTCTTACATAATATTCTATAAATTTGAAAAATCTGTAATCTGCTTTAAAGTTATAATAGTAGTTTCCATCAAATTCTTTGATATAAAATTGCCTATTATCCATTAAAACTCTGGAAGAAACTAAAATAGATTTATATTCTTCATTGTCTTGGATATTTTTGAACTTTTCTTTTGTGATTTTTCCAGCTTTTATTTCAAAAGATACAGCTATAGTAAATATAAGCATGGTTTGCATGATTCTGTTGTTGGTGTTTGGATACAATTTGTTTACTTCTTCAAATATTTTGCTAAAGTCATTTAAAGCATGTTTTAAAATACGTAAATTTCTGGTTCCACTCTTTTTAAAGGTACTAATGATTAGCTCTGTATTTTCTCTTAAAAATCGGATTAATTCGCGATTTGGTTCATATCGCATTAAAATTCCATTGATAATGTAATCAAATTGAGGTGCATATTCAAAAGTTTCTCCAATTAATTTTTCTTTGATCCTTTCGTAATCGATAGCTTTATCAAATACATGCTCGATTTTTTCTTGGATTTTTTCTACCATTGGTTTGTCTGCTTTATTTAGCTCTCCTTGTTTGTCTAAAAGATAGGTGGCAATAAAGGTTTTCATTTTTAAGTTGCTATTTTTTATCTTGGTAGATAATTCTTTTTCATTACAAATGATAATGGTCTTGATATGGTCATGCTCAACAAAGTTGTTGATATAACCTAAAATATCAATCACATCTACATTGGCTCTTTCTAAGTCATCAAAACATAGTACTTTATCATCTGTTGAGAAAAACTCTTCATAGTCTACTCGATTTCCACTGGTTGCACTTCCAAAAAAATTTGCCATATCAATTCCTGTTTTGGCATATTCTGGAATGGTCGTTTGACCATGGGCATCCATGTATTTTCTTAAGTTTCTATTCATCAATTGAGAAGTTTCCATAAAGATTTTTTTGCTGATTTCTTCCAGGTTGGATATACCATATAATGACATGTATATGGTTGTAAATCTTCTTCCATTTAATTTTAAGGTTTCTATTTTCTTTTTGATTTGGTTATTCCAAAAATAGGTCTTACCTGACCCCCATTCTCCATTTATCATGATGGCATAATCTGTATAATCAGAACGTACATAATCTAGTATACTTTCTATTAAATCTTCCATTTTCGCTACCTCCTTTAATCTTTTGCTATTGTTAATATATCGACTTTTTTGGCTTGTCCTTGTTTTAATATTTTGCTACATTCATTTACAGTAGCTCCTGTTGTAAATATGTCGTCTATTAATAATATTTTTTTATTTTTTATTTTTTCCGTATTTCTAATTTTATACACATTTTTTGCATTTTTTTCTCTTTCCTGTTTATTTAGTGTGCTTTGTGGGCTATTATTTTGTATTTTGATTAAAACATCCGCTTCTAATTTTTTATGATGTATTTTAGCTATTTCTTTTGCAATTAAAAGACTCTGATTATATCCTCTTATTTGAAATCTCTTTTTACTAATTGGAACTGGTATTATTATATCATAAAAATTCATTTGTAAATAGTTTTTTTGGTATTTATTGAAAAAAGCTGTAAAACTTTTATATAAATAAGGTTTTTCGTTAAATTTATATTGTAACATTAATTTTCTTAGATTTCCTTGATATTGGAATAGATAAAAATGATTTTCAAAATATGTTTCTCGATATTTATCTTGTCCCAATACAGCTTCTGTTTTTAGCTTATTTTCACACTTTTTACATAAATAGGTATTTTTTCCTTTTCCACAAATTCCACATACTGGTGGATACATAAGATCTAATATTTTATCGAATAAAATTATGCCTCACCCTTTGCTTTTTTTATATTTAATACTTTTAAGGCCTCTCCTATATTTTTGACTCCTATCATTTCCATTTGGTAAACTTCTTCTAAATATTTTTTATTATTTTCTGGTATAATACATCTTTTAAATCCCAGTTTTTCAGCTTCTTTTAGTCTTTTTTCTATCTGGTTAATTCTTCTTACTTCTCCCGTTAAACCCACTTCCCCCATAATTACCGTGTCTTTTGGAATTGGTATATTTTTAAAACTAGAAGCACATACACAGATAATGCCTAAGTCAATAGAAGGTTCATTTAATTTAATCCCACTTACGACATTAACATAAATATCTTGTCCACCAATTGGTAAATTCGCTCTTTTTTCTAAAACAGCAATTAATACTGCTAACCTGTTGTAATCTAAACCATTGGCTGTTCTTTTTGGTATGCCAAATACACTTTGTGTTGTTAATGCTTGTAGTTCGATAAGCATCGGTCTTGTCCCTTCCATACTTGCAACAACTGCTGAACCAGATGGATTGTCATCTCTTTCAGAGATTAGGATTTCAGATGGATTGTTAATTTCAACTAACCCTTCACCTTTCATTTCAAACATTCCTATTTCATTGGTGGAACCAAATCTATTTTTTACGCCTCTTAAAATGCGATAAGAAAAATATCTTTCTCCTTCTAAGTAAAGAACGGTATCTACCATATGTTCTAAAACTCTGGGACCTGCTATGGTTCCATCTTTGGTTACATGGCCAATGATGATAGTTGTGATGGATTTGGATTTACACATTCTCATAATTTGTGAAGTAATTTCTCTTACTTGACTAACACTTCCAGCTGCTGCTGAAAGTTCTTCTGAATACATGGTTTGAATGGAATCAATAATCACTAACTTAGGATGGATTTCTTCTATGGTTTCCTTAATAATAGATATATCGGTTTCTCCTAAAAATAAAATATCATCATTATTGATTCCTAATCGATCTGCTCTTAATTTGATTTGTTCTGCTGATTCTTCACCAGATACATATAAGACTTTTCCTTCTCCTTTTATTTTGTTACATAATTGTAAAATCAGAGTAGATTTTCCAATTCCTGGTTCTCCCCCTAATAAAATTAAAGAGCCTTTTACAATTCCTCCCCCTAATACTCTATCTAGCTCATGAAATCCAGTTGAAGTTCTAGCTACTACTTGTCCTTGATAGGAATTTAGTGCTTTAGGTTCTGTTCTTTCTTTTATTTTTTTTACACCATTTTCTGTTATTTTATCTATTTTTTGTTCAAAAAATGTGTTCCAACTATTACAGGCTGGGCACTTTCCCATCCATTTTGCACTTTCATAGCCACATTCATTACATACAAATACTGTTTTGGTTGTTTTTGCCATTTATTTTTTCCTTTCTTTTGATTGTTTTATTTTACTATACTTGACTAAAAATTGCAAGGCTATTTTTTAGGTCTATAAAAAAAATATTTTTGTATTAGCTCACTTCCTTCATACTGTCTAACTGATTTTGTGTTTGTATATCCATGGCAAGCCCTTTGGATTTAGCTAATTTAATAAGATAGTCTAACTTGGCTTGTATCGCTTTTATATTGTATGAATAGTAATCAATTAAATCTTTTTCTGCAAATTCAAAATTTTTGTGGGCTTGTTTTAAATTTTCTCTTGTAATTATAATATTTTGTAAAATTTCTTTATTTTTTTCCTCTTCTGTTTTTTCTCTTATTTTCTGGTCTTTGACAAATTCTTCTTCCATCTTTTTACTCCTTTTTCGTTTTTTTCCTTTCATAATATATTCCAAAATCTGTTTTTTTATTCTTGAAAGCTTGCTATATCAAAAAAAATATTATATAATTTCTCTATATTGAAAAAATAACTATTTGAGAATAGGTTTATAGGTAAATCCTAAAAAAACCTAAATATATTAACAAGGATTGATTTTTATGATAGATATTAAATTTTTAAGAGAACATACAGATATGGTAAAAGAAAATATCAAGAAAAAATTTCAAGACCACAAATTAGTTTTAGTGGATGAAGTGTTAGAATTAGACAAAAAAAATCGTGAAACAAAGTTAAATGGTGATAATTTACGTAATGAAAGAAAAACTTTAAGTAATGAAATAGGTAATCTCATGAAATCTGGCGAAAAACTTCAAGCAGAAGAAATCAAGCAAAAAGTACAAGCCATTAATGAAGAATTAGAAAAAAATGAAGCTTTAGAAGATGAATTAAATGAAGAAATCAAGGTTCGAATGATGAAAATTCCAAATATCATTCATGAATCGGTTCCCATTGGTGAAGATGATAGCAAAAATGTGGAAATACAAAAATTTGGAGACCCTGTTGTTCCAGATTATGAAATTCCCTATCATGGAGAAATCATGGAAGCTTTAGGTGGACTTGATTTAGATAGTGCAAGAAGAGTAGCTGGAAATGGTTTTTATTATTTAATGGGAGATGTCGCAAGACTTCATTCTGCTGTACTTACTTATGCAAGAGACTTTATGATTGATAAAGGATTTACTTATTGTATTCCTCCTTTTATGATTCGTTCTAATGTTGTGACAGGTGTTATGAGTTTTGAAGAAATGGATGCTATGATGTACAAAATTGAAGGAGAAGATTTATATTTAATCGGAACCTCGGAACATTCTATGATTGGTAAATTTAAAGACCAAATTTTAGACAAGTCGAAAATGCCTTATACCATGACATCTTATTCTCCATGTTTCAGAAAAGAAAAAGGTGCTCATGGTATCGAAGAACGTGGTGTTTACAGAATTCACCAATTTGAGAAACAAGAAATGATTGTTGTTTGTGAACCAGAAGATAGTTGGAATTGGTATGATAAAATGTGGTCTTATACAGTCGAATTATTTAGAAACATGAATATTCCAGTTAGAACCCTTGAATGTTGTAGTGGTGATTTAGCAGACTTGAAAGCAAAATCTTGTGATGTAGAAGCTTGGTCTCCTCGTCAAAAGAAATATTTTGAAGTTGGTAGTTGCTCTAACCTAACAGATGCACAAGCTCGTAGACTTGGTATTCGAATTAAAGGTGAAAAAGAAAATTATTTTGCCCATACCTTAAATAATACGGTTGTTGCTCCTCCTAGAATGTTAATCGCTGTTATGGAAAATAATTATCAACCTGATGGAAGTGTAATTGTTCCAGAGGTTCTTAGACCTTATATGGGTGGACTAGAAAAGATTTGTAAAAAGAATTAATCAAAGAAAGGTTAGAAAAAATGTTAGTAAAAAACCCAAAATTTGAAATTTCAGCCGTTAGTCCTAAACAATACCCACAAAATGATTTACCAGAAATTGTTTTAGTGGGTAAATCCAATGTAGGAAAATCTAGTTTTATTAATACCATGGTCAATCGAAAAAAATTAGCTCGTACTAGTTCAGAACCTGGAAAAACAAGACAAATTAATTTTTACAATATCGATGAAAAATTTTATTTGGTGGATCTTCCAGGCTATGGGTACAGCAAAATGTCAAAAAACCAGCAAGCTCAAGTTGGTAGATTTATTGAAGAATATCTATTTCATCGAGACAAAATTTCTTTGATTGTATTTTTAATCGATATTAGACATTCTCCAACCGAAAATGATAAATTGATGTATGATTATATCATCCGCTCGCAAAAACCTTTTATCTTAATTGCCAATAAAGCAGATAAAATCGCACCTACAAAAGTAATAGATCGAACACATGAATTACAAAAAGAAATAAATCCTTTAATGGATGCCACCATCCTTCCCTTTTCATCAGAAAAGAAGATTTATTCTGATGATGTTTGGCATGAAATTGAAAAATATATTTAAAAAAACAGCTATTACTAGCTGTTTTTTATTTCATAAATTAAATTCCTCTATATTTTCTGTATTTATGGAATACAAATATGCCATATAGCGCCATTATGCAAGCAATTGCTAATATACTAATTTGAATTCCAGTTTTTGGTAAGCTGCTGTTAATCACTGTATTATCTCTATTATTCGTGGTATTTCCATTATTTTGGGTTCCCGTTCCAGTTTGGTTTAAATTTTCTATTTTAATGCTTACTTCGGTTGTATTTC
Source organism: uncultured Clostridia bacterium (assembly GCA_944390615.1). Classification (GTDB taxonomy): domain Bacteria; phylum Bacillota; class Clostridia; order TANB77; family CAG-508; genus CAG-269. The sequence goes on from CALXRJ010000175.1 coordinate 8,312, forward strand.
CGGCTAAATCTTTTATGGAAACTACTTCCTCTACATTAGAGGTATATTCTTTGTAAATCGTCAAATTGCCAGCTTCTTTTTGCCATCCTTGTGGAATTTGAATTTCTTCATTTGGCGTAATCATTACTTTAATTTTATTATCTTTTTCTTCGTAGTTTACCGTCAATTCTGGTGCTACTTTATCGATATTATCGATTTTAATTTCTACGGTCGCTGTATTCCCTTCTAAATCTTCTACCTGAACAGTTTCTTCTGTGTTTTGTGTATATTCTTTTGTTAAGCTATTTTTTTCTTCCGATAAACGCCAACCTTCTACTTCTTTAATTTCAGTATTTGCCTTTATGGTTACAGTAACATTTTGATTGGTTGGTTGTGTCGTACTTTTTTCTACTTCTAGCTTTAATGCAGGCTCTTCTACATTGACTGTAAAACGAGTTCCTCTTGCAAGACCTCTATCGATTTCTACCATAGCAGATGTTACTTGGTCTGTATCGATGATGATTTTGGTTCCATCTGCTGATAAAGTACAATTCGTTAGCTCATAATCGCTTTCTGCATAAAGTTGACTGTTACTGTCTTTTACCGCTTTTAGAATTTGTGGCAATTCGACTTCTTTGGTTCCACCTGCCATAACACTGGTTGAAATAGTTTGGTAACCAAGTGATACCGTCATTTCTTCTAAATTAAAATCTTCGATAACTGACATATCACTGATTGCATTATAACCTATGTATAATTGCTCTAATTTGGTTAATTCGGCTATTGGCGAAATATCTGTTATCATATTGTCCGATAAATACAATCGATATAACTCGGTTAAACCACGAAGTGGTGTAATATCTGTTATATCATTATACCCTAATGATAAATTTTCGATTGTGGTTAGTCCTTGCAATGGGGTTAAATCACTTATATGGTTATGGGATAAATTTAAAATTTTTAAGCTAGTAAAATTTTCGATTCCAGTTATATCTTTTATTTTTTTGTCTTCGGTTTGCTCGTTATCATCGATATAAAGAGCATTTAGTCCTTCTACCCTTTCTTTTGAAACAGTTATGGTTTTTTGGGTATCGTCTTTTTCCTCAATTTCTCCTGCTAACACACCTTCTACTAAAGCATTATAAAAATTTATGTCATTACATTGAATCGTAATCGTTTCCTCTGTTGCCATGGTTTGAATTGGAAAGAACAGTATTTGCATAAATAGAAAAAATACTGTTATAAAAGCAATTAATTTTATTTTCATTTTTACATTTCCCCTTATCTAAATATTTGTACAAGAATAGGATACTATATTTTTGCATTTTTTCATAGTGGGTTTTATTCCACCTTTTTGTGTAAGTCTTTATTTTATAAGGTTTTTATCTTTTATTACACTTTCATGACTTTTTTATTACAATTTTATTACAATTTTCTCAAAAGGGACAAATCCTTTCGCGAAGGGGTTTGTCCCTTTTGAGAAAAAATTATATCATTTTTTCCAATTCTTTTATCTTATCTCTTAATTCAGCAGCTTTTTCAAATTCCATTTTAGCTGCATAGGCTAACATCTCATCTGTTAATCGATTAATAACAGTTTTGATGTCCTCGTCTTTTTCTGCTTTAAATTCCACTTCAATATCTTCAGTTTGGATAGCCTTTATAGCATCTCTTACTGATTTACGGATCGTCTTAGGTGTAATTCCATTTTTTTCATTATATTCTTTTTGAATTTTACGCCTTCTATTGGTCTCTGCTATCGCTTTTTCCATGGACTCCGTAAGTTCATCTGCATACATGATAACCGTTCCATCTGTATTTCGAGCTGCTCTTCCGATGGTTTGGATTAAAGAACGTTCGGAACGTAAAAATCCTTCTTTGTCTGCATCTAGGATAGCCACTAAAGATACTTCTGGAATATCTAGTCCCTCTCTTAAAAGGTTAATTCCAACTAAGACATCAAATTCTCCTAGTCTTAAATTTCTTATAATTTCCATTCTTTCTAAGGCTTTGGTGTCAGAATGCATATAATTTACTTTTACATCTAAACTTTTCAAGTATTCTGTTAAATCTTCTGCCATTTTTTTGGTTAAAGTAGTAACTAATACTCTTTCATTTTTTTCTACGCGGATTCTGATTTGTTCTAGTAAATCATCAATTTGATTTGTCACTGGTTTTACTTCAATTTTAGGGTCTAAAAGTCCAGTTGGTCTTATAATTTGTTCTACTACATTTTCTTTGCTATGTTCTTTTTCGTACTCTGCTGGTGTTGCACTTACAAATATAACTTGATTGATTCTTTCTTCAAATTCATGAAATTTTAGTGGTCGATTGTCATAGGCAGAAGGAAGTCGAAATCCATAATTTACAAGTGAATCTTTTCTGGATTTATCTCCATTATACATAGCTCTAACCTGTGGGATAGTAGCATGAGATTCATCGATTAATAGTAGAAAATCTTTTGGAAAATAGTCAAATAAGGTATAGGGTGGACTTCCTGCTGGTCTTCCACTCATATGCCTAGAGTAATTTTCAATTCCTTGACAAAAGCCAGTTTCTTTCATCATTTCTATATCAAAATTGGTTCTTTCTTCAATACGTTGTGCTTCGATTAATTTATTTTGTGATTTAAAATACTGAATTCTCTCTTCTAGCTCTTCTTCTATAGTTACAATCGCTCTTTCCATCTTTTCTTTACTTGTTACATATTGAGATGCTGGTGGTATTAAAACATGACTTCTCGTACCAATTGGCTTTCCGGTTAAAGGATTGATTTCTGCTATTTTTTCAATTTCATCTCCCCAGAATTCCACGCGGATAGCTGCTTCACTTTGAGAAGATGGATAAATTTCTAAAATATCTCCTTTTGCTCGAAAAGTTCCTCTTTTGAAATCAATTTCATTTCTAGCATATTGCATGGTTACTAATTTTTTCATAATCGCATCTCTTGATTTTTCTTGCCCAGGTCTTAAAGATAGCATCATTTCTTGGTAATCGATTGGGTCTCCTAACCCATAGATACAAGATACAGAGGCAACGACAATGACATCCCTTGTTTCAAATAAAGATAAGGTTGCTGAATGACGAAGTTTGTCGATTTCGTCATTGATGGATGCATCTTTTTCAATATAGGTATCAGAGCTAGCAATGTAGCTTTCAGGCTGATAATAATCATAATAGGATACGAAATATTCCACACGATTTTCTGGAAAAAATTCTTTAAATTCGGAATATAATTGTCCTGCTAGTGTTTTGTTATGTGCCAAAACAAGTGTTGGTCTTTGTACTTTTTGGATAATATTGGCCATGGTAAATGTTTTTCCGAGAGCCTGTAACGCCTAAAAGAGTCTGATATTTTTTGCCTTCTTGGATTCCATTGCTTAAATACTCGATAGCTTGTGGCTGGTCGCCTGTAGGTTTATAATCTGATACTAATTTGAACATGGTTCCTCCCTATGTTTTATTTCATCATAATATATCTTTTATATCACATTTTTAGCAAAATCACAAGAAAATTATCAATACTAACTATATTTATAATACAATTTCTATTACTAAATTTTCCTTTTCATATTTGGCTTCTATTTTCCCACCATTTAGTTCTACTAATTGTTTGGCAATTGATAAACCAATACCAGTCGATTTTTTAGCATTTTCCACGGTATAATAACGATGAAAAATTTTTTCTACGTTTGCTCTATCGAATGAAGTAGTTCGATTGGAAAAAGTAATTTTTCCATCTGGGCCAAGCGTGATTTTAAAATCTCCTTCACTATATTTAATTCCATTGGATATCATATTTTCCAATACGCGAATCATTGTATTTTTATCAACCCATTTATAAATTTTCTCTTGTGTCATATTTACTTGTGGTTCTATCTTATTTTCTTGAAAAATAGGATAATAGCTTGCTAAAGTTTCTTCTAAGATTTCATTGATACAGCATTTTTCTTTTTTTATTTGGGCTGTGGTATCCATTGCTTTTGAATAATCAAATAATTGCTCTGTTAAAGTAATTAAATCCTTTGTTTTTCTTTCTATGATTTCTAAATATTCTTCTTGCTTGCTTTTTTTGTCTTTGATTAAATCAAGATATCCACTAATAGCAGTTAAGGGGGTTCTTATATCATGAGATAGATTGGTAATGAATTTTTGTAATTCTTCATTTCCGTTTTCGTATTGTAATTTTTGTTTTCTTAAATTTTTTAGTTCTCTGTTTAAATCATCTGCTAACTCTCTAATCTCTAAATCGGAAGAAGATACTGTTAACACTTTATTGGTATCTGATTTCAAAATTTCTTTTAGGGAAAATCGAATTTCTTTTATAGATTTTTTTATAAAATGTAATTTCATTATGGCAATGACCAAAAAAACAAATAAAATGATTAAAATACTATAAAACCAGATACTCAAATTTTTTTCCTCCTATTTTAATTCTTTTTTATAAAAAATAAAAACACCTATTCCATTTACTACTAAAATCACACCTAAAGCATAAGTCATTACTGTTGTTACACTAGAAGTTTTGCTATTTTGATTTGTGTCTACTGTTTTTCCAGATAAATCATTTATTTGCCCTGATATTTCCATCATTTGTCCTGTTGGTAATACATGATAAAAAAAGTTACAAATATTTCTAGTCATTTTATTTGGATAATTCGGATTAGGTCTACTTTCTAGAATATA